>CAYMKT010000060.1:6130-11396 GCA_964391065.1 uncultured Terrimonas sp.
TTTCTCTCTGCAATGAAGGAAAGGTTTGTCTTTGAAATCATCACTATTCCTCCTGCTGCGAAGCCAGGTACCATCTCAGTAACCGTATACTCAGTAATACGTTCACGGCTATGCCGAGGCTGAACAAAAGCGAGAAAATGCCGCCGCCGCGAACAGCGGCTACCATGTTTATCCCTTCGGGTTTAAAGGGAAGTTCCACCTGGTCCAGCACTTCTTTGGCATTTTGAATAATAACCACAGCATTGCCGATATTGAGTATGGCGAAAAACAGCGCCATAAAGCCAATAAAGCGTATACCCGTTGGGGTTTGTTTACTCAGCGGCACATCGCGGTGTAAAATACTTTTTCTGAGCTGTAATGCAGCGTAGCTATGCAAAACGATGGCGCCGGTAAGTACTACAGACACCAGCAGGATAGACGCATTGGGCGCTACCAGCATGCTCAGTAATCCGCCAACTACCAAAATGCCGCCGATAATGATGTTGATCCAGGATAAGATATTCGATATTTTAAGCGCTGTTTTCATGTAAACGTATTAAAGAGACGGTTGGTCTATGGTTTTCAAATGAAGGGAAAGCTCTTCCAATTGTGTTTCGTCAATCGCGGAAGGCGCGTCGAGCATCACATCCCGTCCGCTGTTGTTTTTGGGGAAAGCGATAAAGTCGCGGATACTCTCACTTCCGCCTAAGATAGCACATAAGCGGTCGAAACCAAACGCAATGCCGCCATGAGGAGGTGCGCCATACTCGAAGGCGCCCAATAAGAAGCCGAATTTATGCTGGGCCTCCTCCTTGCTCATACCTAGCGCGGTGAACATTTTTTCCTGCAAACTCCGCTGAAATATCCTGATAGAGCCGCCGCCAATTTCATTCCCGTTCAATACCATGTCGTAAGCATTGGCCTTAATATTGGCATAGGGATGTTCGAGGTATTTTTCCCTGTGCTTAATAACCGGGGAATGATTAATCATGATATCTATATCTGATGGCTTCGGTGAAGTAAAGGGATGGTGACGTGCTACCCAGCGGCCGGGCTGGTTTTCTTCTTCCGCATATTCAAATAAAGGGAAATCGAGTACCCATAGTAATTTAAATTCATTTTCCTTTCTTAGTCCCAGGTGTCTCCCCATTTCGAGCCGTAATTCACTGATGGCTTTTCTTGTTCTTTCTTCAGCGCCTGCCAGTATCAGTATCAGGTCGCCGGATTTAGCCTGCACCGCGGCGGCAATGGACTGTAATTGTTCAGGAGTATAAAATTTATCAATGCTGCTTTTAAAGGTTCCGTCGCTGTTACACTTAATAAAAGCCAATCCTTTCATACCTATTTGGGGGCGCTTAACCCATTCTGTTAGTTCGTCGGTTTGTTTGCGGCTGTATTCGCTGCAACCCGGCGCCGCAAAGGCAACAACAGTCTCCGCTTCTTCAAATACTTTAAAATTATTTCCCAAACCTTCCTGCAAGGGAGTTTGCTTTGCTGGAAAAGTATAGGATGGGAATTTAAGGTTGGCCACCTTCATCCCGAAACGGATATCGGGCTTATCGTTGCCGTACTGCCACATGGCATCCTCCCAGGTCATCCGGGCTACTTTTTCGCTGTATTCAATTCCCTTAACATCTCTGAATATATGTTTGATTAATCCTTCAAACATTTCCAGTATGTCTTCCTGCTCCACAAAACTCATTTCACAATCGATCTGTGTAAATTCGGGTTGCCGGTCGGCCCGCAGGTCTTCATCCCTGAAACATTTCACTACCTGGTAGTAACGGTCGTAACCGCTTACCATCAGCAGTTGTTTAAAGGTTTGAGGGCTTTGCGGCAAAGCATAAAATTGCCCGGCATTCATACGGGAAGGCACCACAAAATCCCTTGCGCCTTCGGGTGTTGATTTAATCAGAAAGGGCGTTTCAATATCCATGAAACCTTTTTCGTGCAAATAATTTCTTGCGGAACGGCTTACGGCATACCGCAGTTCAATATTTCGTTTAATGGCATTCCGGCGTAAATCGAGGTACCTGAATTTCATGCGGAGGTCGTCGCCGCCATCAGTATCATCTTGTATAGTAAAAGGTGGGGTAGCCGATTGATTAAGGACGGTAAATGAAGCGATGTTGATTTCAATTTCACCTGTGGCCAAATGGAGATTTTTATTGCTTCGTTCAACAACGGTTCCTTTAGCCTGCAGTACAAATTCCCTGCCCAGTGGCTGTACTTCCAGTTGCCTGGTTAGTTCTTCTCCAAACAACAATTGTGTAATACCATAGCGGTCGCGCAGGTCAACAAATGTAATGGAACCGAATTTCCTGATGGTTTGCACCCAGCCGGCCAATATCACTTCCTTGCCCGTATCCTGCAGGTTTAATGCTCCGCATGTATGTGTCCTGTACATCCCTCTTATTTTTTTGGACTGCAAAGGTAAATCATTTCTTCCTGTATTTTTTTCGGGGATTTCGGCGGGTATGAAAGATAGAATTGATTGTAATTAGCCCGCTTGTTTTTGTAATAAATTTAAATAATACTGTAGGGGAAAGTCTTTACTGACGCTTCTCTGAAATTATTTTTTCGTTTAGGATATCTCTCAGGGTATTTTTGAATTATTTCGAGTTTCGTTTTTATGATCGAGATCAATTTTAATCCAAGGCCTTTACTTTGTCCTTCATACCATACCGCAGCTTCTTGAAGTTCTATATCTGCCTCATATAAAAATTTGATGGTGTTTGCCACTATTTCCTTTTAACTTTTTTTAATGCCTGCTGTGCATTGGTGAAAGATTGTTTTAATGTGAAGGACTTAGCTGTACCCTCCACGTAAGCATTTTCTCTGCGTTGTAATTCAGCTACGAAACCTGCATCTTCCCAGTGGTCGTATGTTTCTTCGATTTCTTCTTCCACCATCGCAAAAATTGCTTTTACCTTCTTTTCCTGGGCTGTGTCTATATAGTGATGCAGTTTCTGTCGAATTTCGTCTGTTTTCATTGTTCGATAGTTTAGATCAAATGTAATCAATTTTGACGGAGATAATTTTGGCACAGCAGGTTCATCCTGGTGAAATCTAAGATTGAATATTTGATACTGCTCTATTTCGCTATGCTTCTTCCTCCCTGATCACCTCATTCATTTTTGCTTTCATTTCTTTTTGAAACCGTTTTTTGGGAAGAAGAAATAAATAATAGTACGTCAGTATACTTAAACCTATTCCAAAGGGTATCAATGCGAGGTGTCGTGAACCCCAGGCGCCTTCATCCCACCCATAAAATTCTCCTGCCATCCAAAGGCAGTTCGCCGTTATCCATAAAACAACCGCCAGGTTGTGTAAAAGTTCTGCCAGTATTTTGCGGGTTTGCCATGTAATCGCAACAGCCACAGTCAGTGTGGGAACAATCATGATCATGCCTATGGTGCGAAAATTCAATGCCCAGCAGATATCTTTTAATAACCATAATAAAATGTGCAGGTTCTCGATCCGTCTGAATCTTGCAGGGATGCTGTAGATATTGTCGTCATTCATCATAGTGAGGGCCTGTTATTATTAATAGCTTTGAAAGGGAAGGCTCAAAAATAATTGATTATTTTACAGTCGGGATAAATAGTCCCTTGTTCACCCCTCTCAATTTTATGGCATGAAACTGAAGTTTTTGCTGTTTTTTATTTCCTTTTTTTATTGCGCGGTTGTTTTTGCACAAAAGAAGGAAGCAAAGGACATTACTCCCCCTGAAATGCAGCAAACGAGGCCAACCGCGGAGCCCATACTTTCGCTCCGGATTGATTCACAGGTTATCACAAGAAACGAGTTGGTTGTAAAGGGGCGTAAAATTCCTTATAAGGTTGTTGCCGGCAGTATACCGGTGTGGGATGATGACGGGAAACCGATTGCAGGTGTGTTTTATACCTACTACGAAAGATTGGATATCAGTGATCTTGCTTCACGTCCGCTCGTTATTTCATTTAATGGTGGCCCTGGCACCCCTTCCGTATGGATGCAGATCGGCTATACGGGCCCACGGATACTCAAGGTAGACGACGAGGGCTATCCTGTTCAGCCTTATGGTATGCGGGATAACCCTTACTCTATATTGGATGTGGCGGATATTGTATATGTTGATCCGGTGAATACCGGTTTCTCGAGACCCGTTAATAAAGACGTGCCGGGCGCGAAATTTTATGGCGTAACTGCGGATATTAAATACCTGGCCGAATGGATCAGCACTTTTGTAAGCCGTAACAAACGCTGGGCTTCACCTAAGTTCCTGATTGGTGAAAGTTACGGTACTACCCGTGTTTCGGGACTGGCGCTGGAGTTGCAAAACAAACAATGGATGTACCTGAACGGTGTGATATTGGTTTCACCTACCAACCTGGGTATAGAAAGGGGGGAAGTAATGGATGCGGCTTTGTTGCTGCCCTATTATGCCGCCACCGCCTGGTATCATAAAATGTTGCCTGCCGATCTGCAACAAAAAGACCTTACGGAAATGCTGCCGGAAGTAGAAGCGTTTACCGTTAAGGAATACCTTCCGGCATTGGCAATGGGAGGTTCGTTAAACGAGCATAAAAGAACGGAAATTGCGGCTGGCGTTTCCCGTTACTCCGGACTGTCGCAACAGGCGGTGATGGAAAACAACCTGGCGATTACCACTAATTTTTTCTGGAAAGAATTATTGCGCGATAAGGGGTATACCGTGGGAAGGCTGGATTCGCGGTATTTGGGTATCGATAAAAAAGATGCCGGCGAAAAACCTGATTATAATGCCGAGCTCACTTCCTGGTTGAATTCGTTTACACCGGCCATTAATATGTACCTGCGGGATGAATTGAATTACAAAACAGATTTGCAATATAAAATGTTCGGCAATGTGTTTCCCTGGGATGATAAAAATAATAACACCGCCGAAAACCTGCGGCAGGCTATGTCGCAAAATCCCAACCTGCACCTGCTGGTACAGAGTGGCTATTTTGACGGCGCCTGCGATTATTTTAATGCAAAGTATAACATGTGGCAGATGGACCCCGGCGGTAAATTAAAAGACCGGATGACCTGGGAAGGCTATCGCAGCGGGCATATGATGTACCTGCGTAAAGAAGACCTTGCTACCAGCAATGAGCACCTGCGGGCATTTATTTTGAAAAGCATTCCAAAAACAAACCAGGGGGCCAAATATTAATGTGGAAATATGGCAAATGTGAAGGTGTGGAAATGCGAAGATGGGAAAACGGGGAGACCAAATATACATTTTTCAGAAACCGATTCTTGTACCTTGTTTAATAACGGC
>CAYMKT010000060.1:11496-20965 GCA_964391065.1 uncultured Terrimonas sp.
GAGACCAAATATACATTTTTCAGAAACCGATTCTTGTACCTTGTTTAATAACGGCAATATAGTTCTGGTTTACCCGTATATCACTGCGCCTGCCGTGTTCATCTTCCGACATAAGGGGTATCATTTTTCCGTTGACTCCTTCTACCTGGTTAATTTTTATATCTGTTCTTATGCTTCCGATCGTTAAACTTCCAGACGCAATAGCACCTTGCCTGATAATCATTACGCCATTATAATACACAGGCCTCGTTACCGAAAATTTGACGAACTGTTCAGTTTTTTTCTTTTGGTTCATGTCCGGCATTTGCAGGAGTGAAAGGCTAACGGTTACCTGGCCGTTAATCGTGACCTCCTTTGGAGCAATCGCACCGGCGCCGGGTTGGTTATTCACTGCATCAAGCGGCTTTTCAACTGCAGTTGTTTCAGTTTTTTCATCATTCCCATCGTGATCTCTATGTCTATCTGCTACTTTTTGCTCTTTGACTGGTTTGATAAGCATATTTTTTTTTATTACCTGCCAGTGAAGTTTTCGTATCCATCAATCGATCTTTTCGGTCATCTCCGGCAACAGCCATTTCAGGCTGGCCCAGATCATGCTGTGCCGCCTGGATATGATCTTTTGAAGACATAGTTTTCAGATTATCCTGGTAGTCTTCGCTCGTATGAAGCGCAGCGGTTTCGCCCCACACACCTGCTTCTTTTTGTTCTGCATCATGCTGTGGATTCTTTTTCAAGCTTAGTAATGCATTTTCTGAACCAGCTTTTGGGGGTTCAACTTCCGGTATTGGTGGGTTGATGTTTTTTGGGATGCCTGTATTTTCAAGATTAATGGCGCTCAACAACTGTTTAAAACCCTTATCATAGTCACCTGTAAAATCTACTCTTTGTAATCTTCTTAGCCGGAACGGTGTTTCTGTGTTTGTTAAAAGTACCGGGATTACTTTTTTTCTTTCCTCCAGGGCATAGGAAATTTCATCCATTGCGTTGTTGGATTCCATTGACTTTGGTGACAGAATAGCCAGGAGGCAATTTGAATTATTTAAAGCGGCTTCAATTGCATTATCCCAATGTGATCCCGGTGGAATATCAAGTTGATCAAGCCAGATCGTTGCTCCCGCATTCCGAAGATCGTGTGCCAGTTTCAGTACAAAAACCGAATCGGACCGGGAGTAGCTAAAGAATATTTTATCGGACATGCCACATTATTTAAACAGCAGGTTTACTTTCGAAAACCGTTCAAATATTTACCGGGATCAAGACTGGTTACGCCAATACACCTTTAGGTGATCTTTTTGTATCATAGTGGCAGATATTATGAGATGACGATACGGGATAGGGTAGGAGTTGCCAGGTAGATGGATGGGAGCATGGAAGGTGCGTATAAAGCGCACAAATAATACTATAAGATAGCAATAAATAAGCAGAGATTATAGCAAAGGATGAAATAATTTTGGTCCGTGCTAAGGCAGTCGCTCTGCAGCCGGGTTACCCACGCTCCGGAGGGCTGCAACCCCATAATATGCTTTCGATTTTCGCCATTTAACTGTACATTGAGGTAACGATACAACTGCATGAACTTACAAAAAATCTTCTTCAGTTATTCCAGAACAGATGGTTCGGATTTTGCTTTGCGCCTTGCACTTGATCTTAAGAAAGCGGGCTTTAATGTGTGGATCGACCAGCAGGATATCAGGGCGGGGTCGGAATGGGATCTTGAAATTGAAAAAGCGTTGGAAACCTGCGACTGCTTATTGTTCGTGGAAACAGAAAAATCAGTCGTTTCAAACAATGTGCTCGACGAAGTGTATTATGCGCTCGAGCAGCGTAAAAAAGTGATCCCCCTTATCGTTCGTGACAGTAAAACCCCTTTCCGCATTCAACGGTTACAACATGTTGATTTTACAAAGCGCTACGAAGCAGGGCTAACGCATTTAATCAGTGAATTGAAAGAGGGTGTAACACCTGATGATCTCCGGCTGCAAGACAGGATGGCGCCGGAGAAAATAGAAAAATCGTTTTATGCAGCACATGCCCGGTTGATCATAATAGCCATAGTGCTTCTTGCTGTTGTGGCGGCCGCTATCTTATATGCTATAAGTTATAAAAGAACAATCATTAATGAAAATACCACCATCGTAAGCGCTTCGGATAGCATTTCGGGCGATACCGGAATAACCGGTGCGGAACCGAACACACACAAAAACACTGCTGAAATACCGCATCCTGGCGAAACAAAATTAAAAACGGGAAACAAAGTTCAGAAAGCTAATAGAAGCTTAAACCTCGTGGAGACTTTCGCCGGAGAATGGAAACTTTCGAATGTTGAACCCAAGGCTACATCTCAAAATGGCTACCTGAAAATTGAACGGATAGATGAAAATAAAGTGAAAATCAGCAGCTACGTTCAATTTTACTACCCTAAAACGAATGACACTTCGTACCTGAGCGTATTCAATGGCTTTGCGGGGTGCGCTTCCTGTGTATTACAGGAAGAAATGAAAATCACTGCTGAAGATATAGCGATTGGAAGTCAGACCTATAAAATTTTAAAGGAAGACCAGCCAGGTGGTGGGAAGGCAGGCGATACAATAATGAATGCCGGAGCAAACAAATCCATCCGCGCTGCTGTTAGTCTGCACCTGGTAAACAGTACAACAGCCATTATTAAAGTACAGCAAAACACCTCAATCCCGCTGTCGTATGGGTTGGTGCTGGCGCCTTTTGTATACACATTCAGATTTTCGAAAGTGGATTAGGTGACTTTCGCAGTTAAATTCTTCCTGGCTTCTCTTACCAATTCGCTATATTTTTGGAGACGTTTACAAATTAATCGAACTAATACCAGTATGACTTTCAAAAAGAGTTTTCATTCCTTACTTTTTGTAATTGCTTTTTATAGCTGTTTAACCGGTTGTAAGGAAAGTGGCCCCATTCAAATCGTAAGCCCTGATCAGCAATTTCAGTTTGAGCTTGAACCCGGCAATGGGTTGTCATACCAGGTGTTTTGGCGTGATTCTTTGTTAATCCGTTCATCACAACTTGGTTTCATGCTTTCCGATCATTCCAATATCTGCAAAGATCTTAAGGTTACCAGCATTGAAACTCATTCAAAAGATACCGTTTGGTTACCGGTGTATGGGGAACGAAAGCAGTACAGGCAGCACTACAACGAGGCAAAGATCATGTTTTCCTCATCCAATCCTCAAGTTAAAACCTTTGCTTTGCGGGTACGCGCTTACAACGAAGGGGTAGCCTTCAGGTACGAGTTCAACTCCCGGGACTCCCTGGAAATTGATACTGAGCTTACCGCGTTCACCTTCCCTGTTGACCCATATGTTTGGGCCAGCACAAGGGCGCAAGCACCCATCGAGAAGCAAAAACTATCGGACTTGTCAAAAAATTATGAAAGACCGCTCCTTGTCCGGGTAGGCGACTCTTGCTTTGTGGCGCTTGGTGAAGCCGCGCTCATCGATTTTGCCCGCATGAAATTTGAAAAAGGAGATTCTGCTGCAAATGAGCTTATTGCCAGTCTTTACCCAAATGCTAACGATTTGAATGAAAATAACAGTGCTCATTCCATTATCATACCACCGGGACCATATCAAACCCCATGGCGCTATATTATGGCCGCTGCATCTCCTTCTCAATTGCTTCAACACAATTTTTTAGTATTAAACCTTAACGAGCCAAACAGGCTGGATGATGTTTCCTGGGTCAAACCGGGGAAGGTTATACGGGAGGTTACATTAACTACCCAGGGAGGGATTGCATGCGTTGATTTTGCCGCAAAACACAACCTGCAGTATATCGAATTCGATGCCGGCTGGTATGGCAATGAATTTGATCCTGCGGCCGACGCTACAACGGTCACTGTTGATCCAAAACGTTCTACCGGCCCGCTCGATCTTCCTTATGTGATTTCCTATGGCAGGCAAAAAGGTATTGGAGTGATTTTATATGTGAACCAACTGGCGATGGAAAAACAATTGGACAAAATTCTTCCGCTCTATAAATCATGGGGTGTGGCAGGGGTAAAATACGGGTTCGTTAAAGTGGGCTCCCAACAGTGGACCACCTGGCTTCATGAAGCAGTGCGGAAAGCTGCCGCCAATAAGTTGATGGTTGATATTCATGATGAATATCGGCCAACAGGATATTCCCGTACCTACTCTAATTTAATGACCCAGGAGGGCATACGCGGTGATGAAGAAAGGGTTTCGAATGACATGGTAATCAACACCATTTTTACCCGCATGATCGCCGGTGCGGGAGACCAAACCAACTGTTATTTTGCCGAGAGGGTTCCTGCTATGGGGTCGCACGCTTCGCAAATGGCAAAGGCGATTTGTATTTACAGTCCCTGGCAGTTTTTATATTGGTACGACAGGCCTGCCGGTTCCCCATTAAAAACCGGTGGAGCGGGAGGTGCAGAAGGATCAATACCTGAAATAGCAGACCTGGCATTTTACGATCAATTGCCAACCGTTTGGGACGACACCCGTGTGATTGACGGATATCCTGGCGAACTGGCCGTCATTGCCAGAAAAAATGGCAACAATTGGTACTTAGGGGCAATTACGGGTAATTCGCCACATCAATTGGCATTACAACTTGATTTTCTTGAGGAAGGAAAAAATTACCTGGCCACCATTTATTCGGACGATATTTCGCTTGGCACTAAAACAAATATAAAAATACAGGAACGGAAAGTGACGAGTAAGTCGGCTTTGGAAATGGACATATTGAAACAAAACGGCCTGGCAATAATTTTTAGGCTGAAAGAATAAAAACCTGATCAATTAAAAAATTCACTCCTGCGCATGGCGCTTTTGGTGTAATTCATAAAAATGTGCTCAATATGAACCGGGTTTCTGTTGAAACATTGCATAAAATATTGCCCCGTTTTTTCGAACTGTATGATGCGCTCATGTTTAACGGATTGAAGAAAAAGCCATGATGACTGCTACTCCCAATACCACTGATTTGCTCCCGATGCGCCGTTTTTTTGAAAGCGGGGCAACCCGCTCTTATGCGTTCAGAAAACAGCAATTGGAACTATTGCGGCAGGCTGTTTTGAAATATGAGACGGAGATCAATGCTGCGCTGTATACAGATTTGAAAAAGAGCCCTGAAGAAACCTATAGCACCGAAACCGGGCTTATTCTTTCGGAACTCAACCACGCACTGAAAAATTTACATCGTTGGATGAAACCCCAACGGTTGAAGAATAACCTGGTTAATTTCCCGTCTTCAGGAAAGCTATATCATGATCCGCTGGGAGTGGTATTGATTATCGCACCCTGGAATTATCCCTTGCAACTATTATTGATACCGCTTGTGGGCGCTATTGCCGGTGGGAATGGTGTGGTGCTGAAACCCTCTGAACTTGCACCTGCAACCGCAGCTATTATTGAGAAAATAATAAAGGATGTTTTTCCGGAACAGTATATAAAGGTTATTCAGGGTGATGGCGCCGCCATTATTCCAGGAATGATGCAACAGTTTCGCTTTGATCATGTTTTTTATACCGGCAGTATACCCGTAGGAAAAATGATTTATCAATTGGCCGCGAAAGACCTGGTTCCGGTAACGTTGGAACTTGGCGGTAAAAGTCCGGCTATTGTGGAAAGTGATGCGGATATTAAGACTGCAGCGAGAAGAATTGCGCTCGGAAAATTCATTAATGCCGGGCAAACCTGCATTGCTCCGGATTACCTGTTGGTTCATGATGATATAGCTGAACAGTTTATTGAAGCGCTGAAGAGCACCATCATCCGTTTTTGGGGGCAAGATGCCAAACAAAGCAACGACTACGGCAGGATTATTAATGAAAAGAATTTCGACCGGTTATCGAAATACTTCAACGATGGCAAATTGGTGATGGGTGGGGAAGCCGATCGTTCCTCGTTATTTATGGCGCCGGCTATTCTCACAAATGTAGCATTGGATGCACCGGTGATGGAAGAAGAAATATTTGGTCCTGTATTGCCAGTGCTCCGTTTTAAAACCAGGGACGATGCAATCGCTATCATCAAAAAAAATGAAAATCCGCTTGCCTGTTATGTATTTACTTCCAGCGCCGGAAAGGAAAAGGAATGGATGGAAAGCCTTACTTTTGGCGGCGGATGCGTAAATAATACCGCCTGGCATTTTGCCAATCACAGTTTTCCTTTTGGCGGTATAGGCAACAGCGGCATTGGCGCTTATCATGGCAAACACACTTTTAACAGGTTTACCCATGCCAAACCTGTAATGAAAACTCCCGCATGGTTTGATCCCGATATGAAATACCCTCCTTTAAAAGGAAAAATGAAATGGCTTAAGCTTTTTATCAGGTAATACATGAGCCTGTCTAAATCAAACAATAATGAACACTGGTTTTAAAAATTATCTGCTGATCACGGCTGTATTCGGATCCTGCTTTGTTTTTTCCTGCAAAGAAAAAGAGGCGGAAAATAAAGCCGGATTTACCACAGAGCTTAGTTTCTCCCCGGGCGAAGAAGCGAAAATTGCAGAGGCCTTTCTTACCATTAAAGACAGCACAAGCATTTTGCTGAAGGAAGGCGTTTACGCATTCGACAACCTGAGTATAGTGCAGGTGAAGCATATTCTTATTAAAGGGGAGGGATTTGATAAAACGATTCTCGATTTTTCAGGACAAACGCAGGGTGGGGAAGGGATACGGGTAACAGATGTAAAAGGATTTACGATCGACAACATGACGATCAGGGATTCAAAGGGCGACCTGATAAAAATATCGAAGAGCCGGGATGTGGTCATTTCTAATCTCCATGCCACATGGAAAACTGCAGATTCAAGCAATGGCGGCTATGCAATATATCCGGTTTTGTGTACGAATGTACTGGTGGAAAAATGTTACGCTCAAGGCTCGTCTGATGCCGGAATTTATGTGGGACAAACGGACAGCGTTGTTGTAAGAAACTGCAGAGCTGCTATGAATGTAGCAGGATGCGAAATTGAAAACACGTCTAATGCACAGGTATACGACAATGAGTTTTATGAAAACACCGCCGGCTTTTTGATTTTTGATCTTCCCGGCCTTTCAAAAAGAGGCGGCAATGTAAAGGCCTATGACAATGATATGCATGATAACAATTTAAGGAACTTTGCTAAGTCTGGAAGTTTTGGTACATCCTGGGGTGTTGGTAACGCCGCGCCTGGCAGTGGCATTGTTATTTTAGCAGCATCCAATATTGAGATATACAACAACAGGATTGTCAATAACAATTCATCGTCCATTTCTATTGCGTCTGGATTTGCAGTAGATGACAAAGCCGCTGAAAAAATGAATGACAATTATTTTCCCATTTCTCAAAACCTGCACATTCACAACAATACCATAGAGATGGGAAAGGAATTTCCTGCACCGGCCTACGACCACCATGTTGGAAAACTGTTGGTGGCTATAGAACAAAAACTGAATGCGCAGGATGCCGCGCGTGTTAACAAGCGCATTCCCTTCATTATGTATGATGGTATTTCAACCAACATATTGAACAAAAGCACAAAGATCAATCCTGATGCTATCTGCATTCAACAGCCCGGCGACAATGTATTTGTAAATGCAGATATGTTGAACATGAATAATGGGGCGTGGAAGCCATCGACTGATATTGCTCCGTATAGTTGTAAGTAAGGTATCAGGTATCAGGTGTTAGGTGTTAGGTATCAGGTATCGGGTATCAGGTGTTAGGTGTTAGGTGTTAGGCTGTTGGCTATCAGCTATGAGCTATGAGTGCTCCTTGTCAATGAGCCGGGAGCAAAATACAAGAGACAGGTAACCGCTGGTGGGTGAAGGAAAATGGTTTTTTAGTAAATGACTTTAGTTATGCAAAAAAAACATCTTGTTATTGGGGTGGTTGGACTCGCGTTGGTGTTGTCTATTGCCGGCATTCAAAGCTGTAAAAACAATGTCCCAAAAAATGAACAGGCGGGTAATGTAAAAGCAACTTTCGGGTTTAGAGAAAAATTATCTGACTATGGGTTTTTTGTTGGGAAATTGAGTGATCTGCAGCCGCAGGTAAATGTTTTACCTTATGAATTAACCACGCCGTTGTTCACCGATTATGCTGTGAAAGACCGGTTTATTGTATTGCCGGAGGGAGTTTCCATGAAATATACCGATGCTGGTCCGCTTGATTTCCCGGATTCAACAATCATCATCAAAAATTTTTCGTACACCAGCGAAGCACATAAAAAAATAATGATTGAAACCCGGCTGCTGGTGAAAGATGCTTCGGATAAGAACTGGAAGGTGATGAATTATCTCTGGAACGCCGAACAAACCGATGCGGTAAAACATATCATTGGAGCCCGCATACCCATTACCTTGTTAGATGACGATAATAATAAAATATCTACTGTTTACCAAGTACCCAATACCAATGATTGCAAAAGGTGCCATGTTCAAAATGACGTCATTACTCCAATTGGTACTAAGGCCAGGAACCTGAATTTCGTATTGCCCGGACAAACAGCGAATCAATTAGCCCAATGGGCGTCAAAAGGAATAATATCCGGCTTGCCCGATTCGCGAAAAATAGAGCAATTGCCCGATTGGAAAGATAGTAAACATTTCAGCCTGGAGCAACGCGCCCGGGCCTACCTTGATGTGAACTGTGCGCATTGCCATACGAAAGGCGGCGATGCATATAACACAGGGTTGTTCCTGGAATACGAACAAACAGACCCTTATCAACTGGGAATGATGAAAGGTCCGGTATCAGCCGGCGCGGGCGCAGGTGGATTGAATTTTGATATTGTTCCGGGCGATGCCGCACATTCAATAGTCGCCTATCGTATGAATAGTGTTACCCCCGGTACAGCCATGCCGGAATTGGCCCGTACGGTTATTCATAGGGAGGGTGTGAAATTGATAACAGACTGGATTAATCATCTGCCTAAAGAAAAGTAAAATAAGATTAACACATAGGAACATAGGGTCGGATAGGGTGGTGTCCTATGTTAAGAATAGGTATTCTCAAAAATTATGTATTTCTATGTGTCTATGTGGTAAAAGAACTACAGGAAACCCAACTCCAGCTTCGCCTCTTCACTCATCATTTCCTTATTCCATGGCGGGTCAAAAGTAAGGTGAACGTGAACGTCTTTCACGCCTTCAACAGCTTCTGCTTTTTGCTGTACTTCGGCTATAATTTCTCCTGCAACCGGACAGGCAGGTGCGGTAAGTGTCATGATTATTTTTACTTTGCCATCACTTTCAATTTTCAAATCATACACCAATCCCAGCTCCATGATATTAACAGGAATTTCCGGGTCGTGCACCGTTCTTAATACGTCTTCTATTTTATCCCTCAGATTTTCCATATCAAAATATTTTTGAACTACTTTTTGAACCACGAAGGCACGAAGTAGCACAAGGTAAAGGCGCAGAAACTATAAACTTTTCTCAAATTTGCTTTGCCTGGAACGCCACTCCGTACATCTT
>CAYMKT010000061.1:0-3600 GCA_964391065.1 uncultured Terrimonas sp.
CGATACATTTTTTGACCAGGTTGCACATTAAATGCCTTATAAAATTCCGGCATGCTCGAAGTGGCGCCGTTAGCGCGGTATTTCCCGGGCGAATGCGGATCAACCATTAACAATTCCCGTGTAGTAGCGTCCCTGTATTTCATGCGCCAAACATTGGCAAAGGATAAGAAGAATCGCTGATCAGGAGTAAGTCCGGCAATGGCATCATCGCTTTTACCCTGGCCGGTATTTTTAAATGCTTCATACGCAATCATCAACCCTCCTATATCCGCAATATTCTCGCCTAATGTTAATTCACCGTTTACATGCAGACTATCTAATATCGTGTAGGCATTGTACTGATCAACCGCCACTTTTGCCTTATCCATAAATAGCTCCGCGTCTTTTGCAGTCCACCAGTCGTGCAGGTTACCATCAGCGTCATACTGGCGGCCCTGGTCGTCAAAACCATGCGTCATTTCATGACCAATTACCGCACCAATGGCGCCATAGTTGATGGCATCATCAGCCGCATTATCAAAAAAAGGTGGCTGAAGGATGCCTGCCGGAAATACAATCTCATTAAAAGAAGGATTATAATATGCATTTACTTCTGCCGCATTCATAAACCATTCCGACTTGTCGACCGGCTTATCCACCTTTGCAATATTTCTTTTAAAATCATAAATGTTCAATTGCCTGATATTATTGAAATGATCATCCCGAACAATACTCACGCCTTCATAGTCTTTCCATTTATCGGGATAGCCAATTTTTTTCACAAAGGCATTCAATTTGGCCAATGCTTTCTGCTTGGTGCTGTCGCTCATCCAGTCTAAATTTTTTATCCTGCTTTCATATACCTGCTGCAGGTTGTTCACCAGTGCCAGCATCCGCTTTTTTGCGTCC
The DNA here is from genome assembly GCA_964391065.1 of uncultured Terrimonas sp. Taxonomy (GTDB): domain Bacteria; phylum Bacteroidota; class Bacteroidia; order Chitinophagales; family Chitinophagaceae; genus Agriterribacter. The sequence goes on from CAYMKT010000061.1 coordinate 889, forward strand.
CCGGGGAAATATTTGTTTACATATACCTTGCCCAGCAAATCGCCTGCAAGATTATCCACAATATTGGTCGCCTTCTTCCAGCGGGGTTGCTTCTGCTGGATACCCCTCAAAGTTGTTCCGTAAAAAGAAAATTTCAAATCTTCAAATGGTCTCCCCAAAGGGGCATCTTCGATCAACTTCAATTTGAGTTTGCTTTTCCATACCGGCAATGGAGTGGCTTTTAACTGGTCGCTAAGCGCTTTAAAATAAGCGGGCTGACCAACCAATACCGTATCCGTTTGAGCGCCCAGTCCGCTGATGAATTGCTGCCAATCAATTTCAGGTGTTAGTGCATTCATATCTTTCAATGCAAACTTGTTGTAGTTTTTTACCGGGTCTCTCAACTCAACCGGCGTTGAATGCGATTTTGCCAGGGCCGTTTCAAGTTGAAGTATGGCTGCTGCATTGCCCGCTGCCACAACACTATCCTCACCGGCAGCCTTAAACATACGGGTAACATACAAAACAAATTCACTGCGAATATGTCGCTTTATAGAATCATCCTGCAAATAATAATCACGATCGGGAAGCGATAACCCATCCTGCCTGAATTGTAACCTGTTCAAATTTGCATTTCTGTCGTCGGAAGCTACAAAAGTGCCGAAAATATTGCTGCCCCCCAGGGTGTACTCATAGGCACATTCTTTTACAATATCCGATACCGACGATAATGCGTCAATGCGCTTCAGGTCGTTTACAAGAGGTGCATAACCTTTCTTGTCGATTGCTGCCGAGTCCATAGCGCCGGCATACAGGTCGCCCATCATTTGTTCGGGCGACCCTTTAGTCAAATCCTTACCTGCAGCCGCTTCGTCGAGCATGCTGCGCAGTTTTTTCTGGTTGCCTTCATATAATTCGTAAACCAATCCCCAGCCGGCCTGATCGGCAGGTATTTCCACATCGTTATACCATTTACCATTGGCAAACAAAAAGAAATCTTCGCCAGGCTTTACCGTAGAATCCATTCCGGAAAAATCAATAAAATGCTTTCCTGCTGCAGACGATGCATCGCTTTTACAGGATTGAACACTTATCATGAAAGCTGCTGCAGCGATGATCCAGGTATGTTTTTTTAAAGCATGCATATTTTATAATGTTTTCTATTTCAGAATTGAAGTTTAAAGGAAAGAAAATTTAATTAAACATGGAGTGTTTTCCGTATAAAAGGCAAATTGACGATGTTGACAGGAATCAATCTCTCGCTCCAAACAATAAGCTGCCAATTCTTACCATATTACTTCCTTCCTCCACCGCAACAGTATAATCGCTGCTCATACCCATGGATAAAGTAGTAAGTGGAATGTGGTAAGTAGTAAGTGGTCCGTACTGCAAATTATCGTATATAGATTTAAGATACCTGAATTCGGCTCTTACGATTTCTATATCACCGGTAAAGGAAGCCATTCCCATTAAGCCTTTCACGGTTATATTTTTTAAGTTGGAAAGCTGATCAACCACTTCCTGCAACTCAGTTTCGCTGAATCCGAATTTTGTTTCCTCACGCGCAATATGCACCTGGAGCAACACAGCAATCGTTCTATTGCATTTTAATGCCTGTTTATTGATTTCGGTTAAAAGCCGCAGGCTATCCACTCCCTGGATCAGGTGAACGAAGCCAGCTATTTCTTTCACTTTATTGCGCTGCAGGTGGCCAATAAAATGCCAGCGAATATCGGCCGGCAACTGCTGATGCTTTTCCACAAGTTCCTGCACATAATTTTCTCCGAAATCGTGCTGACCTAAGTTGTACAGGTCCTGTATATCCGTAACCGGTTTTGTTTTAGAAACTGCTACCAGCGTAACCCGCCTGCTATCGAGGTAGTGCCTGATATGCTGATATGCTGCTGTATTCACCGCCATGATTCAATACTATTTCAATATTCCCCGGCTGATTACAATCCTTTGCACTTCGCTGGTACCTTCATATATCTGCGTAATTTTTGCATCGCGCATCAGCCGTTCCACATGGTATTCTTTTACATAGCCATAGCCCCCGTGAATCTGCACTGCTTCGGTGGCTACCCACATGGCCGTTTCCGAAGCATGCACCTTAGCCATGGAACTGCTCACCGTATAATCAAGATCATGATCTTTTTCCCATGCAGCCCGCAAACACAACAGGCGCGAGGCTTCAATACGGGTGGCCATATCGGCTAACTTAAATTGAATGGCCTGGTGATGGGCTATTTCTTTGCCAAATGCCTTACGTTCTTTTGAATATGCCAGCGCCAGTTCATAAGCGCCGGAAGCGATGCCCAGCGCCTGTGAGGCGATGCCAATGCGCCCACCCGCTAATGTTTTCATAGCAAAACTGAATCCAAAGCCATCATCACCGATGCGGTTCTGCTTAGGCACTTTTACATCCTGGAACATTACACTATGCGTATCACTGCCACGAATACCCAATTTATTTTCTTTGGGGCCCACAGTAACACCCGGTGTATCTTTTTCAACAATAAAGGTATTGATGCCTTTGCTGCCTTTAGCCGCATCAGTTTGCGCCATCACTAAATACACGCTTGCCGTATTGCCATTGGTAATCCAGTTCTTTGTTCCGTTCAGCAGGTAGTAGTCTCCATTTTCTCCGGCAGTGGTGTGCTGCGATGTAGCGTCGCTGCCCGCTTCGGGCTCGCTCAGCAAAAAAGCGCCTATATATAATTTGCCGTCTTTACG
>CAYMKT010000061.1:3700-9563 GCA_964391065.1 uncultured Terrimonas sp.
ACAACAAAAGAATAAAACAGGGATAGCAGGGATCAATTAGAACGGGCATAGCAAAAGAAAGGTTCACCGAAACACAATTCAGTGAGCCTTTTTTACAGGCAAATTTTCAACCTGGCATCACCCACCGGTAATCGCATCGTTGCGTTATTTCATAATAAAATATCTTTACTCCAAATTATTGGCATTGCAAACTGCCCGGGTTAATTTACGGCTGCAAAAAATGGTAACATTCGTGGCGGTGATTTTATTCATTATTAAAATCATTGCCTGGCATTTAACCCGGTCAGTAGCGGTACTTACAGATGCACTCGAAAGCACAGTGAACGTTATTGCGGGTTTTATCAGCTTATTCAGTTTATATATAGCCGCCAAACCACGCGATCAAAATCATCCATACGGTCACGGCAAGGCCGAATTTCTTTCTGCGGCAGTGGAAGGCAGTCTTGTAACGGTGGCGGGGTTTATCATTATTTACAAAGCCGTTGACGACTTGGTCCACCAGCGTGATCTAAAGCAACTCGACTATGGTATCCTTCTTATCAGCTTTACAGCACTCGTTAATTACATTACGGGCTACTACTGCGTAAAAACGGGCAAACAAAATAGTTCCCTTGCATTAATTGCCAGCGGCAAACATTTACAAAGCGATACCTGGTCCAGCATCGGCATCGTGGCAGGACTGGCGTTAATATGGGTTACAAAACTAAAATGGTTGGATAGTGTGATCGCCATGGGTTTTGCATGCTTCATTATTTATACAGGATATGCGATAGTGCGAAGTTCTATAGCCGGCATTATGGACGAAGCCGACAAAGCTTTATTGCAAAAAATGGTAGCGCTGCTCAACGCAAACAGGCGCGTTAACTGGATAGACCTGCACAACCTGCGCATTATTAAGTATGGCAGCATCATGCATATGGACTGCCATCTTACCGTACCCTGGTACCTGAATGTGAAAGAAGCGCATGCCGAAATCGAGGAACTTTCTGATTTGATTGAAAAGGAATTCCGGGAATCCGTAGAGCTTTTTGTACATGCCGATGCCTGCCTCGACTTCTCCTGCAGGATATGCAACAAAACAACATGCACTGTGCGCCAACACCCTTTTGAAAAAAGAATAGAATGGACCATTCAAAACATATCCATCAACAGGAAACATACTGCCCAGGCAACGACAGGCTGAAAAGTATTTTCATCAGCTTTGTTCAACTGTTGTTGTTCTTTTTGCAGGGCAACCTGTTGCCACCCTCACCGTTCCTTGTGTTACGTTCTTGTACGCACAGCAATCCCATTGGGCATTAAAGACGCCCTGTTCATCCACAACTCAAGCTGGAAATTGAAATTGCTGTTTTTATTCCACCAGCAGCGATTGATCGTGCCCGTGCTTTTCAATCACCTTATCAAAGAGTTCTTCATTGAGTAATTCTTTGATGGAAGGAATGATAAAATCCGGCGCATAGCCGAACTGGCCCAGGTCTGATTCTTTGGTAACGCCCGACAAAGTGAGCACCGTTGTAAATCCCATTGAACCCGCTCCAAGAATATCGGTACCCATGGTATCGCCAATCATCACCGTGTCATCGGTAGCCAGTCCGAGCGTTTTTCTTGCCATACGCATCATCACCGGGCTTGGCTTGCCAACGCTGAATGCCTTTTTTTCGGTAGCCACTTCAATCATCGCCACAAAAGCGCCGCAACCCGCCCGGTATTTGCCATTGCCAACAGGGCAATTAGGATCAAGATTGGTAGCGACCAGTTTTGATCCTTTCATGATCATGTTTATCGCTTTATCAACCGATTCGAGCATAATCGTTCTGCCCTCGCCAATCACTACGTAATCAGGATGATCATCTACAATAGAATAACCGGCGTTATGCAGTTCATTCAATAATCCCCCTTCTCCAATTACATAGGCTGTGCCACCTGGAGTTTTGGAAGCGAGGTACCTGGCAGTAGCCATAGCGCAGGTAAAAATATCCTCATCGTTCACATCAAAACCCATCTTCAGCAATTTATAACAAACATCCCTGCTGGTACGCTGACTGTTATTGGTAAGAAATAAAAAGGGTACCCCCTTCCGTTTTAACCCGTTAATAAATTCAACTGCCCCCGGAATGGGCTCGCTGCCTTTGTAAATAACCCCGTCCATGTCGATTAAAAACCCTGTTTTATGCATATGTCTTTTTTAGATTTACTAAAAGGCAAGCAATGTTAAACGAAAATGTAAACCGGCAAAACCAATCGAAAAAATAAAGGAGGCAGAAAATAAGCAAGCGTGGAGATATGACCTGCAACGATATAACACAAAGATACTGAAAATATTATTTTACATTAGCCAAAAATTTCTACTCATGTCAGCATCAAAAAAACCGATTGCTATAACCGAAGACTGGACCGTAGTAGTATTAGGCTTTATCATCATCTTTCTTGCCATTGCCGGGTTGCGTTTTCCTGTACCCGTTTTTAAGTGGAGTAATACCGAACACCTGTTCGGCAGCGTATTCTCGGCAAATAACATAGCGGAAATATCGATACAGTTTATCATCACATTTGCAATCGCTATTGCCGGAACATGGCTAACGGGAAGGAATATACGCAATTTATTAGTCGTTTTCCCGGTTGTTTTTCTGCTTACCATCATCGCCCTCGTGATAACAGGAAACAAGGTGATGAATGATTTGAACCTGGAGTCGGTGATCTTCAGCCTGGCAATCGGGCTGCTTATAGGAAATACGGTAAAGTTACCCAACTGGTTCAGAGAAACATTAACCACGGAGATGTTCGTTAAAATAGGACTGGTATTACTCGGCACTGCCATTATCTTTTCCGATGTGTTGAAAGCCGGATCGAAAGGAATGATACAGGCTATTTTGGTGGTCATAAGCGTGTGGTATTTTTCCTACTGGGTATGTAAAAAAATGAAAATAGACCAGGAGTTGAGTATGATGCTGTCGAGCGCGGTTTCGATTTGCGGGGTTTCGGCGGCCATTGCCACTTCAGGCGCCATTAAAGGAGACCCCAAAAAATTATCGTATATCGTTTCCATTGTATTGATCACCGCCATTCCCATGATGATCATCATGCCCTATATCGCGCAATACTTCGGTTTTCCGGAGGCCGTGACCGGCGCCTGGCTGGGCGGCACCATTGACACCACAGGAGCTGTAGTAGCATCGGGTTCATTGGTGGGTGAAGAAGCGCTGAAGATCAGCACGATTGTAAAATTCTCACAAAACGTTTTGCTGGGGCTGGCGGCTTTTGCCATCTCGGTATACTGGACCTATAGCAAGAAAGATGTTGCCGGAGTTGTTGATCAAAAGCCCACTTTGGGCCTGATATGGGAACGCTTTCCAAAGTTCGTTGTGGGTTTTGTAGTGGCATCGCTATTCTTCTCCTTTGTTCTTGATCCGTCCGTTATCGAAACGGTAAAAGCCCCGCTTAAAAATATACAAACCCTTTGGTTCTCCCTTGCCTTTACCAGTATAGGACTGGAAACCAATTTCAGGGAATTGTTCCAGTTAAATAATCGCAAGCCTTTTTATGCATTTTTGATAGCGCAATTTTTCAACATCATTGTAACACTCATCATCGCTATGATTTTATTTGGATAGATAAGAATTTGAAATTTGATGATTTGTTCTTTTTTTTCATCTCCTATCGATTGTTTATATTTAGCCCTCTAATGTAAACCCACACACTCAACGATTATGGATAACAGAAGAGACTTCATAAAAAAAGCTGCATTGCTCTCAGGCGGCACAGGATTGTTAAGCGGTTTGCCCCCTTCTATTCAAAAAGCATTTGCTATTAATCCCAAAGCAGGATCCACTTATCTTGATGCAGAACACGTTGTTTTCCTGATGCAGGAAAACCGTTCCTTCGACCACTGCTTCGGCACACTGCAGGGCGTTCGCGGTTTTAATGATCCCCGCGCCATTCCATTACCCAATAATAATAAAGTATGGCTCCAATCGAATGCGGCGGGTGAAACCTATGCCCCCTTTCGCCTGAACATCAAAGAAAGCAATATTACATGGCTGGGCTCGCTGCCGCATGGCTGGAGCGATATGACAGATGCGCGGAATGAAGGAAAGCATGACAAGTGGCTCGATTCCAAAAAATCGGGGCACAGGGAGGTGCGGAATATGCCATTAACCATGGGTCATTTTAACCGGGAAGACATTCCTTTTTATTATGCACTGGCAGATGCCTTTACGGTTTGCGATCAGCATTTCTGTGGTTCGTTAACAGGTACCACACCCAACCGCCTGTATTTCTGGACCGGCACCATCCGTGAAAAACATGATGAAAATGTACAGGCCAATGTTTACAATGGCGATGTTACCTACAGCAGGGAAGCCTCCTGGAAAACATTTCCGGAATACCTTGAAGAAAATAATATTCCCTGGCGGATATACCAGAATGAACTGAGCGTTGAAACCGGGTTTGAGGGAGAAGAAGAAGATTGGTTGGCCAATTTTACAGATAACCCTATTGAATGGTTCTCGCAGTTTAAGGTGCGGTTTTCTGCCACGCATATGAAATACCTGGTAAAGGCGAAAGAAGTATTGCCGGGAATGATCAAAGAACAGGAAGACAAAATAGCCGCCCTTCCTGAAACCAGCAGCGAACGCCCCGCATTGCTGAAAGACCTCAGCAGAAAAAAAGCAGCGCTGGATCGTGCAACGAAAGACGCCGAAAAATATACACCGGAAGAATACAATAAACTATCCGGCTGGCATAAAAACCTGCATGAAAAAGCGTTTACAGATAACCGTAATGACCCCGATTACAGACAGCTGACCACCATCAGCTATCAAGACGGTACAACTGAACGCGATATGGAAGTGCCCAAAGGGGATGTATTGCACCAGTTCAGAGCAGATGTAGAAAATGGTAAACTACCCACCGTATCGTGGGTAGTGGCGCCCTGCCGCTTTTCCGATCACCCCGGTTCGCCGTGGTATGGCGCCTGGTATTTGAGCGAGGTATTAGACATTCTTACTAAAAACCCTGAAGTATGGAAAAAAACCATTTTCATATTAAACTATGATGAAAATGATGGCTACTTCGATCATGTTCCACCTTTTGTGCCGCCCAATCCATACAAAGCAAACAGTGGAAAGGTGTCGGAAGGCATTGATACCAAAACGGAATACCTCAATCGCAGCCAGCAATGGATGAAAGATAAACCGGCAGATGGAGGCGACCGGGAAGGCCCTATTGGTTTAGGCTTTCGGGTACCCATGGTAGTGGCCTCGCCCTGGAGCCGGGGAGGATTTGTAAATTCGGAAGTAGCAGACCTTACTTCTCCTATACAATTCCTGGAACATTTTTTAACGCATAAAACGGGCAAAAAAATTGCCTGCGCCAATCTTACCGAATGGCGACGCACCGTGAGCGGCAACCTTCGGTCTGTTTTTCGTCCATATAATGGCGAAACCATTACCCTGCCCAAACAGGTAGACAAAATTCCCTTCCTGGAAAGCATCCATAAAGCACAGTTCAAAGCATTGCCTTCAGGATTTAAAAACCTTACTGCATCAGAAATAGAACAGGTTAATCGCGATCCTTCCGCTTCCGGACTGATGTCGCGCCAGGAAAAAGGAACAAGACCGTCCAACGCTTTACCTTACGAATTGTACGCCGATGGAAAACTGGGTGAAGACAAGCAATCCTTTAAAATAAAATTAACATCGGGAAACGAAGTATTTGGCGAAGATGCATCTGGCGCACCTTTTAATATATATACACCCGGCATAGCGGCCGGGCCACGCAACTATGCCGTAAAGCCCGGTGGGCAACTTATTGATGAATGGAGCCTGGCGGCCGGCGACCGATATCATTTGCAGGTGTATGGACC
>CAYMKT010000061.1:9663-20521 GCA_964391065.1 uncultured Terrimonas sp.
AGTGGTAAGTAGTGATGAGCCCTGGCCGGAAGCCCTGAGCTTATGATTTTGCTGAAGCAACCCGCCAACTCGAAATGTTTCTGGGAAACCTCTATGTTTTATTTGCTTTTTCCGGAAACATTTCGCGGATGCCTTCCATAAAACTCAGGGGTTGGTAACCCAGTTCCTTTTCTGCCTTTTCAATAATAAACCCTGTTTTTAGGGGACGTTGAGCGGGTTGTGAAAATACCGAGGCATCAACCTTTTCCATCAGCGATTTATCCAGTCCAAAATAATCGGCCACCTGGATTGCCATTTCGTAGGGCGTGAGTACTTCCCGGCCAGATACATGGTATATGCCCCGGGCATTTTTTTCAATAGCCAGTTCTATGCTTTTTGCCAGGTCGTCTACATAGGTAGGCGTACGCAACTGGTCGCTCACTACTTTTATCGGCTTGCCGTTTTCCAGGTTATCCTTTACCCAGGTAACTACATTACTGCGCGTACCCGAAAGAATGTTGCCGTATACCAGCACCGTTCGAATAATGCACCATTGTGTTTTACTTTGTTGCACAATTTGTTCGGCAGCCAGCTTGGAACTGCCATAATAGTTTACGGGCCCGGCAGCATCTGTTTCGCGGTAAGGTCCATCATCACCGCTAAAAATAAAATCGGTGGAAATATAGATTAACCTGGCCCCTACCCTTTCTGCCGCCTCACAAAAATATTGGGTGGCGAGCGTGTTGGTGGCGTCGCAGGTTTCTTTATCCAGTTCGCAGGCATCGGGCTGAGCCATGGCAGCGGCATGAACGATGATTTCCGGTGAAATCTTAGATACAGAAGCGTTCACTTCTTCCCTGTTGGTAATATCCAATGAAAAATATTCCACTGCCATTTTATCGTTGGGTTTCAGCCTGCAATCACCTCTTCCCGTGGCTATTATTTTATGGCCCGCTGCCGCCAGTCTTTTCACTGCATATTGTCCTAATAACCCGTTAGCGCCTGTGATTAAAATCTTCATTCTTAAGTATATAATAGGCGCTAATGTACAAAATCATTAAACCTTTATTCTTAAATTGGGAAATGATTGTAATTATGTACTTTTGACGCTTCTTTTACATAGCATAAAATAATATATAATAATTTTGCTTGCCCGTTGAATGATTTTTAATCATTTAAGTCAAGTATTAAACAAATGGAAAACAAAATTTCTAAAATTGGAGTGCTCACTTCTGGTGGGGATGCACCGGGTATGAACGCAGCCATAAGAGCTGTGGTACGCACCGGAATATACTACGGACTGGATGTATTCGGCATCATGCGTGGTTATGCGGGAATGATAGAAAACGATATGTATAAAATGGAATCCCGGAGCGTAGCCAATATTATTCAGCGCGGAGGAACCATTCTCAAAACGGCAAGATGTAAAGAATTTTTTGATCCGGCGGGAAGACAGAAAGCGTACGAAAACCTGAAGAATCTGGGCATCCAGGGATTGGTGGTTATTGGCGGAGACGGTTCCTTCAGAGGCGCACAAAAATTCTCAACTGAGTTTGACATTCCCTGCATTGGTTTACCGGGTACGATTGACAAAGATATGGCGGGCACCGATTTTACCATAGGCTTCGACACAGCCGTAAATACCGCTGTTGGGGCCATTGATAAAATACGCGACACCGCCGATGCGCACGACAGGTTATTTATTATAGAAGTAATGGGGCGCGACTCCGGTTATATTGCGTTGCACAGCGGTATTGCTACAGGAGCTGAGAACATACTGATTCCGGAACGCAAAACAGATATTAACGAAGTCATCAGTTCTTTGCAGGAAAAAGAAAAAAGAAGGAAATTAGTAAACCTGCTGGTGGTGGCCGAAGGCGACGAGTTTGGCGGCGCTAATGAAGTAGCAAAAGCGGTAAAAGAAAAAATGCCCAATGCCGATATTAAAGTGTGCATACTGGGGCATATACAGCGTGGCGGTTCACCTTCCTGCTTAGACCGGCTGATCGCAAGCCGTATGGGCTATGCCGCTGTAGAAGCATTAATGCTGGGCAAGCAAACCAATACGATGATCGGCATCGTCAATAACCATTTACATTATACACCATTAGACCTGGCCGTAAAGGCTGAACAAACCATAGATCACGAATGGCTCAAAATAGTGAAGATACTGGCATCATGACATGCATCCCGGGCGGATTGTATCCCGACTAAATTTCATGAAGCGCTGTTTTATTTTTCCTGGTTTTCTTATTCCGGAAAATGGATTCCGGGTCATCATATTAAAATAACTGTATGTCAAAAAATCTCACCAAATACCTGCACGAAGAAATGGATAAACAAGCAGGACTTGAGCACACTTTTCATCACACAAAAATTGTGGCTACAGTTGGCCCCGCCTGCGATACATATGAAAAATTACTCGAACTGGTAAAGGCTGGGGTGAATGTTTTCCGCCTTAATTTCTCTCATGGCGCACATGAAGACAAATTAACGATCATCGATTATATCAGGGAGATTAACCTAAAGGAGCCTTACAATATTTGCATTTTAGGCGACCTGCAAGGTCCTAAACTTCGGGTTGGCGAAATTGAAAATGGTTCGCTGCCTGTAAACGCGGGCGATATCCTCACATTCACTAATACCAAATGTGTTGGTACCAGGGAAAAGATCTACGTTTCTTATCCCAACCTCGCGGGTGATGTAGAAGTAGGTAATAAAATTTTAATAGATGATGGAAAGCTGGAAGTACAGGTTGTTGAAATCACCAAAGACAATGATGTAAAAGTTGAGGTGACCATGCCCGGCGTATTGCTTTCAAAAAAAGGGGTAAACCTGCCCGATACCAGGATTTCTTTGCCCGCCCTTACCGAAAAAGACCTTGCCGACCTCGATTTTATGATTGAGCATGAACTGGATTGGGTGGCACTATCCTTTGTTAGAAAGGTAGATGATCTGAGAATAATAAGAGATATACTAAAAGAAAGAAACAGTAAGTGTAAGGTGATGGCAAAAATTGAAATGCCTGAAGCCATTGTGAACCTGCGTGAAATTATCCTGGAGTCGGACGGCGTGATGATCGCCCGTGGCGACCTTGGCGTTGAAATGCCCGTTGAACAGGTTCCGCTGATTCAAAAAGATATTATCCGTAAATGTCTTCACCGTGGCAAGCCCGTTATTGTGGCTACCCAAATGATGGAAAGCATGATGGACCGCATTAAACCTAACCGAAGCGAAGCCACTGATGTAGCTAATGCCGTACTGGAGGGCGCCGATGCGGTAATGCTGAGCGGAGAAACGGCAATGGGCCAGCACCCTGTACTGGTAGTGCAAACCATGCGGAAAATTATATTGGAAGTAGAAAAGAAAGAATACCGCTATAGCCGCGAGGAAGATCTTAAACCGCAACCCCATTCGCCCTCTTTTCACAGCGATGCCATTTGCTACAATGCCTGTAAAATTGCAAATGATGTAAATGCCGACGCCATTATAGCCATGACCCAAAGTGGCTATACTGCTTTTGTGGTGAGCAGCTATCGTCCGAAATCACCCCTGTATATTTTTACAAAAGAAAAGACGCTGGTAAACCAACTCAGCCTAAGCTGGGGTGTACGTCCGTTTTTTTATGATGAAGAAGAAAGCATGGACCAGATCATTTTTGATCAGATAAAAATTCTAAAATCACGGGGGTTCTTAAAATCCGGCGATACGGTAGTCAATACCGGCAGTCTGCCCGTGCATCTTCATTTACCCACTAACATGCTTAAAATTACAAAGGTAGAATAGACGCCATGCACTAAATCATATCGGGATGGGAGACCCTTTTTTAGCAGGAATTGCCGTGGAAAAGGTTTCCCATTTTTTATTTTTTATTTCGGGTTTGAGCATCCCTGCCCGCCACGCGATTCAACTATTCCCTCAACGCAATGATTTTCGCTCATCAATGGCGCCTTTAAAATTTTTCGCATCCAAAACGCCATTACCGGATTCGGCTTTTATATCCTGTACCCTTGGTGAAATACGCGAAAAAACGCCCTCATTAATATAACTGAGTGCACTGGCCAAGCAGTCTTCATTAATATCGCCCCAGGCTCTATCCAGCCCATCGTTTACCGTGGCATCCGGTTGCATACCATTAAAATAATTACCCTCTCCATTTTTATTTACACTCCTGAAAGATACCGGGAAAATATACCAATCGCCCACGCCTATTTCAAAATACCCAACCGGTTTTCCATGACTTGGCCGGCCCACCAGTTTTACTTCCACGTAGGGCTTCAGGCTGTTAATGAGCAATTCGCTGGCAGATGCGGTATTTTTTGTGATGATAAAAAAAATGCGGTTCAGGTTCAACCCACCCTTCTTTTGATAATTGATGGTAGTATCAAATTTAGCTTTGTAATTGTCGTTAAATTTTTCCTGAAGCATAATTCCGTTATTACCTGCAGCAGGAACAATATAATTGGCCAGTTCGTTCTGCAGTTCCACATAACCACCTCCATTGTAGCGCAGGTCAATGATTAAATCATTAATGCCAGCGGTACTAAACTTACTGAAAAGGCTATTGAAGCGATTCTTGATGGCGCCGATGTTTCCTAAAAAAGAATTGTATACAAAATAACCGGTGGTATTACCGCCCGTTGTGTAAACAGTATCCAGCAAAATAGGAGTATCCTGGTAACTGGCAGCCGCAAGGTTGATGTCTACCTCGGTGCTATCGGGCTTTTTAAAAGTGAAATTGCCCGATGAACTTTCAAAAATAGCATCTGAAATACGCGATATGGTAGCGTCATCTGTATTAATGGTAGTATTGCCATTTACAGCAATAATGCGCCAGCTCCGGGATATACCTGCTGCAGCAGCGGGAGAGGCAGGCTCAACATAGGAAACCCTAAGGTCGTTTTCTGATTTAAAAAAAATGCTGAATCCAAAATCGCCGCTAATACCGGAACTCACATCGTTCCATTCGCTCTTTTTTATGGCAAAACTCCAGCGGTCAACCGGCTCTGTAAAACCGGGTTCATTGCTGTAGGGGCGCAATGCTTTCATCATAGCATCCGGGTCGGCATAACTTCTTGCATTAAAGCTGGACGGGAGATTTTTATTCCAGAGATAAATATCCTTAGCATAAGCCCATGCGGTATCCTTCACCCTGTCGCCGGGTGTAGCATTATTATTGTTTTCTTTTTTGCAACTGTAAAAAGAGAGTAAAACGAAAGCTATAAAAGCGGGCACTGCGTTTCTCATGTTCATGTTTGTATCATTAAGATGCTGGGCAACCGGTATTGAACACCGGCGGCAGTATATTGAAATTACGAATTTGATATGCACAGGGTTGCATGCGGGCGCAGCGTTAACAATTATTTCTCAAAAATCAAGCATTATTCAGCGTTAAAACCAACGCTGCAATTCAGCCATTCCGAATCGAAATCAGCATTGTATTTTTTATAGAAACTGATTGCCGTTTCGTTCCAATTTAAAACCTGCCACATCATCCCCGCGAGGTTTTTTGCTTTCCCTTCCGCTATCAAACGGTCAAACAATAATTTACCAATGCCCTTACCCCGCCATGCTTCAGTAACTACGATATCTTCGAGGTACATCCGCTGGCCCTTCCAGGTAGAATACCGGATATAATACAGCGCGAATCCCACAATCTGTGCTTCCCCGTTGGAAGGCGCTTCCGCAACAAAGGCCCACCAAACCGGGTTTGGACCGAAGCCACTTTGCCTAAAATGTTCCAGTGTAACCGTTACCTCCTGCGGGGCCTTTTCGTATACCGCCAGTTCATTTATTAATTCCATCAACCTTTTACAATCTTTCTTCACCGCTGGCCTGATTACGATGCTCATATTTTATTAGGTGCGTTTTAAAGATAAAATTTTAGAATAAAACGGTGGCGGTCATCACATCGTTGTACGTTCAAGCGCTTAGTGTTATACCTCTTGTTCCTGTGGCACCTTAAACACGGGGGTATCATTTCAATGCCTGATCCAGGTCGTTCAGTATATCTTCAATATTTTCCATGCCCACACTCATGCGTATCAATCCATCGGTTATGCCATACCGTTCCCTTTGCTCCCGGGGTACACTGTAATGCGTCATGGAAGCAGGATGGCAGAGTAAAGTATCGCAGGTGCCAAGCGACACTGTTCGGGTACACAACCGGAGTTTGTTCATAAAATCAATACCTGCCTGCAGTCCACCCTTCAGTTCAAAGCTCATCATTGCACCGGGGTGCCGCATTTGCTTTTTAGCTACCGCATAATCAGGATGCGCCGGAAGGCCGTTATAATTTACCGAAGCTACAGCGGAATGTGTAGACAGAAAGGCCGATGTGCGTTCTGCATTGCTGCAATGCCTTTCCATCCTTACTTCAAGTGTTTTCATTCCATTTACCAGTAAAAAAGCATCGAAGGGACTGCTGCTGCCACCCAGGGCTTTATATACTTTATAGGCCTTCTCCTTCATGAACGGTATATGTTTGCTGATAAACACTCCGCCAATGGAAGTACCGTGACCATTGAGAAATTTGGTAGTGGAGTGAACGACAAAATCAACACCGTAACGAAAAGGTTGCTGCAGGTATGGTGTGGCGAATGTGTTGTCGCATGCCACAATTTTCCCGTACTGTTTACCCAGTGTAGCCAGTGCTTCTATATCCACGCATTGTATAGTGGGGTTGGCCGGTGTTTCTATATAAATCATTCGTATTGCCGGATGCTGTTTCAAGAGCTCTTCCGCGAGGTTAAGATCGCGCAGGTCGGCAATCACCGATTCAACACCGAACTCAGGCAATAGGTTATTCAACTGTTCCTGCGTACCGCCGTATAAGGAATAATGCGTCAAAATTTTATCACCCGCTTTTAAGGTGCTCATCATTAAGGTGCTGATGGCCGCCATACCGGAAGCCTGGAGATAGGCCTTCAGCACAAGCGGGTTGCCCTGTTCATCTGTAATGCCAAAAGCTTCCATCGCAGCAATTTTTTCTTCTGCTTCATGAAAGGTTGGGTTACCCCAACGGGTATATATATAGCCCGGCTCCGCGCCACTGAAACGGCGCATGCCCTGTTCCGCATCATCGTATACAAATGTGGAAGTGGCATATATTGGAGTAAGATGAGCGTAGTTGGGATCCTGCTGGTGACCTGCATGTATCGCCAATGAACCAAAGCCGGTATAAGGGGAAATTTTATCTGCCATGCGAAAAAATTATAGATAACCAATGGTTTTGAAGATGCTCAAAATTAGTGCAATTGGAGAACTTCATTCAGGGTAAACCATCGCAGATGCATTCATTCTCCTCTTTGTAAAGATTCATATGAACCAGCATTGAAAACAGGCGTGCAAAAACCAGGACGAATCGGCGTATGTTTTAGACGTGAGGGATTACCAGCCAATGCCATAATCTTCTCCATGGTTACTGCTGCCACCCCATAATGTTTTATGCTTCCAGTCGAAATAAATGGCGTTGATAGGTCCTGATGTACGATCGGCGTAACTGAGTTTGTATCCCTTTTGGATCAACTCCTTCCTTACCCATGGCGGTGTACCGGAATTTATCAGGAGACTTCCCGCTCTTGGTTTTCTGTCTTTATTGGCCGTGCCTCCCAGCGACAACCATAGCTGATCGGTGTTTACATTCGCTGCTTCCGTAGCTTCCTGCACCGTCATTCCAAACTCCACCACGTTCAAAAAAAACTGCAGCAGGTTCTGATCCTGCGTATCGCCACCCTGCACGGCAAATGAAAGATACGGCTTCCCGTCTTTTAAGGCCAGTGCAGGCGTAAGCGTAACTCGTGGCCGTTTGCCGGGTTCCACTACATTAAAAGGGTTCAGCGTACTGTCGCAAATAAAACTCTGCATGCGCTGGCTCATACCAATACCGGTACTGCCTGCAATGCAGGCCGGTATCCAGCCACCGCTTGGTGTAACAGACACTACCCAACCTTCGGCGTCGGCAGCTTCTATCGAGGTAGTACCCCGCCAAAGCCGGTCGTTATACAATGCTTCCTCCTCCGGTGAAGAAAAAGGCGGAGCGCTCACCACATCATGAGCGGGCATGGCTCCTTCCCGCTTTTGGTTTTGAACAGTGTCCATCGTAAATCCTCTTTTGTGCAATATGTCCAGATAGGGGTTCAGCTTGCCTTCATAACGGTAAGGGTCACCCGGTCCGGCAGTTGAGTCATTGCCGGCGCCAATAAGCCTTGATCTTTCCTTCGCATATTCCTTTGAAAGCAGTCCTTTCATGGGTTCTTCAGGAGGAAAATAAGGATCGCCGTAATAAAAATCCCTGTCAGCAAACGAAAGCTGCATGGCCTGGGTAAGCGTATGGATATAATTTCCTGAATTATAGCCCATGCTCTTCAGATCAAAGTTTTCGAGGATATTCAGGGCCTGCAGTAACGATGGTCCCTGCGTCCACTGTGATAATTTGTATACTTCTATACCTTTATAATTCACTTTAAGCGGTTCTTCTGTTTTAACGCTCCAGTTGGCAAGATCAGCCGTTGTGATCAGCCCGCCCTGTTCCTGGCATCCTTTCACAAATGCTTCAGCGATGTCGCCTTTGTAAAAGCGGTCGTATGCGGCATAAATGGCTTCCTTACGATTCTTCTTTTTAGCCAATGCCTGCTGTTCTGCATCTACTAATTTCTGAAGGGTCTGCAATAAGTCATTTTGTACAAAAACTTCTCCTGCTTCAGGCGCTTCCCGTTGCTCCCCGGCGTGTGTTAAAAAAATTTTTTCAGAATAGGGCCATTGCTTGATGAGCGCTTTGTTTTTTTCGATGCTGTTGGCAGTTTGGGCATCCATGGCATAACCCGCGGCCATTTGCATTGCAGGCTCCAGCACTTCTTTCAAACTCATAGTGCCGTATTCAGCGAGCATGGTGCATAAACCGCCGGGGGTACCGGGAGTAACCGCAGCCAGCGGTCCGTACTCCGGTGGAAAGTCCATTCCTTTAGCTTTAAAAAAAGCCGCGGTGGCGCCTGTTGGCGCTACGCCAAGCGCATTAATGCCAATGACCTTACCGGTTTTGGGGTTGTAGATCAGCGCCTGGGTTTCTCCGCCCCAGCTCAACACGTCCCACATGGTACATGTAGCAGCGAGCATGGCGCAGGCAGCATCTACTGCATTTCCCCCTTTTTGAAAAATGGCGGCGCCAGCGGTTGCGGCAAGTGGTTTGCCTGTAATAGCCATCCAATGCTTACCGTATAAGGGTGGCTTTTGTGTGGGCTGCGCCTGTATGCAAGTGGTGCAGAGCATAATGATGAAGCAGCTTATGGCATATCTCATATGCATATGATTTGAGCTTTAAAGGTACGGTATCAACACGCTTAAAATATCGGAAGATTTCAGACCTTTTCTTATGTTCGGAGTAAGGGAGGTGTTATCTTTTTTATTATCTATCTTTATTACAGCACCTCATCAATGTTTTTATATGAAAAATGTATTTCTTTCATGGGCAGTTCTATTTTTGTTTGCATGTAACTCCGGGTCAAGCGACACTCCTGCCGCAGGCGTTTTTGTAATACAAAATGTGTCTGTGATTCCCATGGACACAGAGACGGTACTTGAAAACCATGATGTATTTATTGCCGATGGAAAAATTACACATATGGCGCCAACTACAGAAAAGGCGCCGGGCAAAAATGCTTTGATCATTGATGGTACGGGTAAATTTCTTATACCCGGACTGGCAGAAATGCATGCACATATTCCGCGCGGAGAAGATACCGCCGCGATGAAGGATATACTGGAACTGTTTGTATTGAACGGGGTTACAACCATTCGTGGCATGCTCGGCGACCCTATTCATCTTGAATTAAAAGCACAGCTATCGAAAGGAGAAATAACAGGCCCGCATTTTTACGCGGCTGCTCCGGGCTTAATGGGCAGCACAGTAAAATCAGTAAAGGATGCGGATAGCCTGGTAAGAAAATACAAAAATGAAGGATACGATTTGCTTAAACTTTTACCAGGACTTACCCTCGAAAATTTTAATGCGATAGTAAAAACCGCTAAGGAAGTAAACATTCCTTTTGCAGGACACGTTTCGTACGATGTAGGTATATGGAATGCCATTGCCGCCGGTTATGCCTCCGTTGATCACTTAGATGGTTTTGTAGAAAGCTTAGTACCGGGCGTTGAAAAGATACCGGAACCTGAAAGAGGCTTGTTTGGACTGCACATTGCCCGCAAAGCCGATCTTTCAAAAATAGATACGCTCATTAAGGCCCTTAAACAGCATAATATTGGTGTTGTGCCTACAGAAGCATTGCCGGAAAGATGGTTTACCCCATTGAGAACCGCGGAAGCCTTCAGCAAAGACCCTGAGATGGTATACATGAACGAGAGCACTTTAAACAATTGGGTGAGAGCAAAAAACAATATCATGGCGGATCCACTATACGATTCTGCAGGTGTGATAGCCCTGATAGCATTAAGAAAAAAAATACTGAAAGCCTGCAGCGATAATAATGTTAGTATGATATCCGGCTCTGATGCGCCCCAGGTTTTTGATGTTCCCGGATTCTCCCTGCACCAGGAGCTGAAATATATGGCCGACGCAGGACTTACACCTTTTGAAGTACTCCAAACCAGTACCGTAAATGCTGCCGCATATTTTAATAATCCCGGATCAGGAGTAATTAAACCAGGCGCGGCTTCCGACCTGGTATTATTAAATGGCAATCCGCTCAATGATATTACCCAAACCGCTAACATTGCCGGAGTATTGATTGGGAAACAGTGGTTACCCTCAAACGTTATCACTCAACGATTAGAAGCATTAAAAGGAAAAATAAAATCATAAACACTATTTCTATCTGCATTATTATCCTGTACAAATACAGCAATTGATATGCTGTACTTAGCT
>CAYMKT010000062.1:0-20511 GCA_964391065.1 uncultured Terrimonas sp.
TTAACCCGCATAAACCGGTGGTAGCTTTGCAGGGCATTCTTATCTATAGGATAATATTCATCCAGGTTGAAAGCAATTACATTTTTAAAGCTCAGCCCTTCTTCCTTGTGCAGCCTGATGAGTTCGGCATATAAAGTTTTGGGTGTTGAACCGGTGGCAAAGCCAATTACACATGATTCAGCCCTCGCTTGTTTTTCTGTGATGAGGTTTGCGATTTCGCGGGCCGCGAACTGGGATCCGGCTTTAAAATCCGGAAATATCCGGCAGGGAATTTTTTCAAAAGAGTCAACCATGCTCATGATCTGTTGGAATTTTGAGATACTATTAATATGCAAAGCATTGTTTGGGAATGACCTGCAAGATAATGGTTAAAACGCATTCATTTTATCTCCGGCGAAATTTTGGGCAAACGTTTGTGGATGGCTATCTTTATATCCTTTTTCCGCCCCAGATTACTGCAGAAAATAGGTACGCTACTGTAAAACTTTTTGATATGAAATATTTGCCTGTATACGGAGTGAGGGTAATGACTTTATCGCTGGTATTTTTATCATTGGTTTCACTGAAAAGTTTTTTGGCTGCGCCCGGCCAATCCGCACTCATTAATGGCGCATGGCGGATTGCCGAAGGAAATGTTGAGCAATCCCTTATTGTAGCCGATGGATATTTTATGGTAACCTCCTACAATAAAACCAGCAAGGAATTTATCAGCAGCTTCGGTGGTACCTATTCGGCTGAAGGCAACCAAATTACCACAACATTACAATTTAATAGTGCCGACAAAAGCCAGGTAGGTGAAACAAATACTTTTGAGTATACCGTGAATAATAAAGAATTCACCACCACAATAAACAGCTCAAAAACGGTTTGGGAGCGGGTCGACGGTGGACAAGGCGCTTTAGCAGGTAACTGGCGCATTACGCAAAGAAAGCGGGGCGATAATATGAGTGACATGCCATTGCGCGCCAGGCGTACCCTCAAACTCTTAACCGGAACGCGGTTTCAGTGGGCTGCCATTAATATTGAAACCGGAGAATTTTCCGGTACGGGTGGGGGAACCTATACTTTCGCTAATGGAAAATATACCGAGCATATTGAATTCTTTTCACGGGATAGTTCGAGAGTGGGGGCTTCTTTAAGTTTTGATGATAAAATAGAAAATGGGAAATGGATCCATACCGGTTTAAGTTCTACAGGAGATCCTCTCCATGAGATTTGGTCGAGGATGAAGTGAGCCGATAGCCTTCTCATTGCTCATCGCTCAAAGCTGATCGCTCACGGCTTCTTACTTTCTCAACGATGATTCCCGTATCTCCATGCTTGTTTTTAATTCAATGGTTTTATACTGGTGGTGTAAAGCATTATTCTCGATCATGGTAATGAGCAACCTTGCGGCCGACTGTCCAATATCAAAAGTGGGTTGGTGGATAGCCGTTAAGGAAGGATCAATGAACCGGCTGACCGGATTATCAAAAAAACCTGCCATGGCAATATCGTTTGGGATACGAAGTTTCATTTCTTTTAATACCTCAAAACAACCAATCGTAAGCCGCTCACCGGAAGCCAGGATCGCATCAGGTTTGGGATTGGTTTTTAGCAGCTTCTGAACGGCCTTTTTCATGCTATTGTAATCAAAGTCGCAATGGGCTACCCACTTTTTCTGAAGGGGGATGTTATGCTTTTTTAATGCATTTTCGTACCCCTTCATCCTGTTTCGGGTTACAGATAAAAAAGGAGACATAGTTACGTGAGCAATACGACGATATCCTTGTTCTACCAGGTGGCAGGTGGCATCAAACGCGCCCCCTGCATCATCGGTAACCACCCGGGGAGTATCTATATCTTCACATACTCTGTCAAACATCACCACCGGAACTCCTTTTTTTATCAGTTCTTTCAGGTGATCGCCCTTCTTTGTTTCGTTCGACACCGAAATGATCAACCCATCAATTCTCCGTGAAGAGAGTAGTTTTATATTCATCACTTCTCTTTCATATTTCTCATGGCTCTGGAAAATAATAACATGGTATCCAAGATTGTAAGCGATGTCTTCAATGCCCGCTATTACTGCCGAACAAAAATAATTGGCGATTTCCGGAACAATCACTCCTATTACTTTGCTCTTTTTCTCTTTTAAAGAAAGCGCAATGGGGTTTGGGGTGTAGTTTAACTCCTTCGCGAGTTCCTGAACAAGTTTGCGGGTATCTTCCTTTATTTCCGTGCTTCCTCTCAACGCTCTTGAAACGGTTGAAGGGGAAATGCCAAGTTTCCCGGCGATATCTTTTATGGTTACTGGTTGAGCGCTTTGCATACCCGGTAAAGGTATTGACTTTTGAGTTTTTTACAGGCTATCAATGCTACGAATAAATATTTTCGAAATTATTTTCGTCTTTAATAGAATAAATATAATGCAAACGTTGCCGGCAACGAGTGCAATAGATGGGTATCATAAAGCCCCTTTTTGACCTTTGGAAAACACGCTGCATCTCCCTACTTTTACTTTAACAGATTGTTTACATACTGAATATGAGAATACGACTATTTGCAGGAGGACTGCTACTTCTGCTGTGTGGTTTATTGACTGCCAACGCGCAGGTAATTGCAACACTAACGCTTACTGATGTCCAGAATAATATGGGTGTTCCCGTATCGGTTAACCTCGACGCCATTACCACGCTTCCCAACAATCAAATAACATTTCGCGAAATTAAAGGGAAAACCGCTTCTGATATACCTTTTCAGATTGAAAATGATACACACCGTTTTTTATGGTGGATCGTTAAAAAGGAAGGCGCTTCCGGTAAAAAAGTATACGAGATCGTGAAGGTGAACGACGTTTCTTCACCAGTCTCCACCCCACTGGGGTTAACCACCGACCAAAAAAGTGTGGTGATAACCAATGCCGGTAAAAACGTGTTACAGTATAACTTTGGCACCCACTATCCGCCCGCTGGTGTAGATTCTGCCTTTAAGCGCAGCGGGTTTATTCATCCCCTATGGTCTCCCTCCGGCAATATATTAACCCGCATTAATGCGCCCGACCACTATCATCATATGGGACTATGGAACCCATGGACGCATGTATTATTTGAAGGTAAAGAAATTGATTTCTGGAACCTTGGCGATAAAAAAGGAACGGTTCGTTTCAGTCATTTCATATCAAAAAACAACGGCGCTATTTATACCGGCTTCCGGGCCTTGCAGCAACACATCGCCTTTAATATACCTTCTTCCGGAATGGAGAAAACGGCGCTTGATGAGGTGTGGGATATTAAGGTATACAACACCGGCGCAAATATGTATTTGATTGATTTTACTTCTTTGCTCAATTGCGCTACCGACAGTTCGGTTATTTTAGAAGAATATCGTTATGGCGGTTTTGGCTTTCGCGCCACCGAAGACTGGAACAATGCCAATAGTACCGTATTAACGTCTGAAGGAAAAAGTCGCAAAGAGGCTGATGCAGGTACTGCACGCTGGTGTATGATTGACGGCGATATGCAAAATGGCCATTCGGGCATTGTATTCATGAGTTATCCTTCTAATTATAATTTTCCTGAGCCAATGCGGGTGTGGCCCGAAGATGCCAATAAAAGAGGCGATGTTTTTTTCAGTTTCAGTCCTACCCGAAACAAAGATTGGCCATTATATCCCGGGACAAACTATGTACTGAAATACCGGATGCTGGTGTTTGATGGAAAAATTACAGCCCAACAGGCGGAAGAAGCGTGGCAGCGTTTTGCCAACCCGCCTGAAATAACAATAAAGAAAAATATAAATAATCCAATATGAGTTTTACGTGGGATAATATGCTCAAAAGCCGTTTTATGAAATACGCATTTGGCCTGGCTTTATTTTTTGGTATCGCGTTGGCGGCATCCGCCCAGAAGAAACAGCAAAGCGATATTAAATGGAAAAATGTGCGGGTGCTCGTGTATACCAAAAACGGTAAAGGATATGTACACGATAATATAGCTGCCGGAGTGGCGGCTATTCAACAGTTGGGCAGCCAGTATGGGTTTGCTGTGGATGTTTCTGATAAGCCCGGAGATTTTACAGAAGCCAATCTTAAAAAATACAACCTGCTGATTTTTAATAATACCAATAATGAAGTATTTGATACCGATGATCAAAAAGTAGCATTCATGCGCTATGTGCAGGCGGGTGGCGGCTTTATTGGGCTTCATTCCGCTACGGGCACAGAACGGCAATGGCCCTGGTTTAAACGCCTGATTGGCGCTTCTTTTTTACGCCATGCCAAACATCAGCCTTTTAAGGAAATTATCATTGATGCCACCAATCCTTCCACCAGCTTTTTACCGCATATCTGGCAAAGAGACGACGAATGTTACTTTTTTAAGGAATACAACCCCGATATACATGTATTGATTGCGCACGACCTGGCCAGCCTGGATGATAAGGATAAGCCAACGTACTACGGTGAAACCTCCTCTCCTTCGGTATGGTGCCACGAATTTGACGGCGGGCGGCAATGGTATACTTCTCTCGGGCACGACAGTACTACCTATGCAGAACCGGAATTCCTGAAACATATTATGGGCGGTATCATTTGGGTAATAGGACAAAACAAACCGCTCAACTACAGCAAGGCAAAAGCTACAAAGCCGGATGATCCGTTGCCTTACTAACACGATAAATCAATCAAATCCTTTTCAATCATCATCATATTTATAAACCAGTAATTATCATGAGCAGAAAAAAAACAATATCCTCCAGGAGAAATTTTATAAAGAATACGATTAAAGGTTCGGCCGGGGCTGCGATGTTAGCAGGCTTCCCTTCTATTGTTCCCGCAACCGTTTTTGGAAAGTATGCTCCCTCTAACCGCATCAATGTAGGAGCAATCGGCAATGGAAGAATTGCCCGCGACTGGGATATGCCCGGCGTGATGAAGCAGGACGCGGCAAGAATAATTGCGGTATGCGACCTGGATAGCAACAGGGTGCAAAATGCAAAAAAAATGGTAGATGATTTTTATGTGAAAAAAGGGCAGTCTGGTTACAACAGTACAAAAACATATGAGCATTACGAAGAGTTGCTCGGCGATAAGGACATTGATGCGGTCATTATTGCAACTCCCGATCACTGGCATGTGCTGCCTGCTATACATGCAGTGCGTGCGGGTAAACATGTATACATGGAAAAACCTGCTTCACTATGTATAAGCGAAGGCAGAAGACTGAGTGATGAAGTGCAGCGTTCCGGAATGGTGTTGCAGATTGGCAGCCAGCAACGCTCCATGCCGCAATTTAAAAAAGCATGCGAATTGGTACGAAATGGAAGAATTGGAAAAGTGCATACCATTTATGTGGGCCTGCCTATTGATAAACCGGAAGAAAGCACAGTAGAAAAGGAAATGCCCATACCGTCGAACCTCAATTTCGAAAAGTGGCTCGGCGCTACACCCTGGGTTCCCTATACCGAGAAATTAGTGCATCCCCAAAAAGATTTTTCGCGGCCGGGGTGGTTGCGCTGTGAACAATTTGGTGCGGGAATGATTACCGGCTGGGGATCACATCATTTTGACATTGCCAACTGGGGAATGGGCACCGAAAATACCGGTCCGGTAGAAATATCGGGAACAGCAGATTGGCCTAAGCCGGAAGCATTGTGGGATGTACATGGCAACTTTAAAACAGAAACTGTTTTCGCCAACGGCGTTAAGGTATTGGCCAGCAATGAATATCCCAACGGCGTAAAATTTATAGGTTCCGGGGGCTGGATATTTGTTACCCGTGGCAGTTACGCTGCAACCGCCAGCGACCCTGTAGCAAAAGACAAGAATGCCAAGGCCCTTGATGCCAGTGATCCCAAAATACTCAGCTCGGTAATCGGAGAAAATGAAATTCACCTCATCGACAGCAAGGATCATCATGGCAACTGGATCAACAGCATCATCACCGGCGCGCCCAATATAGCTCCCATTGAAGCAGGGCACCGTGCCTGTTCCGTGTGTTTGCTGAATAATATTGTAATGAACCTCAAAAGAAAGGTATACTGGGACCCGGTATTGGAACAATTTAAAAATGATGATGAAGCCAATTTTATGCTGAAACGGTCGGAGCGTTGGCCTTACCAGATAGACAAGGGATTTAATGTGAAGACAACAATATAAGGCCTGCCCGCCGGCAGGCGGGTTTTAGATTAGAAATTTGAAATTTTAGATCCTCGGATTTCGCGCTTCGAATTTCAGGCTTCGAATTTCATTTGGTTCTTGTGATTTGGTCTTTGGTTCTTGTATTCTAACTTTTAGCTGATTCTAAATTAATTTAATGCCTCAATACACATCAATACTATTTTACGCATTCATATTTATGGCAAGCAGTTGTCAGCAGCCGGCGGGTGATAAACAGGCAACAACCGGTAACGACGCCCCGGTAAAATTGATTACACTCGATCCGGGACATTTTCATGCAGCATTGGTGCAGAAAACCGGGTACCCGGATATTGATACTACCGTTCATGTATATGCGCCAGAGGGCCCCGAGGTAACCGCTTACCTCAGCCTGGTTAACCAGTACAACAGCAGGGCAGAAAACCCAACACGGTGGAATGAAGAAGTGTACAAGGGCAATGATTTCGCAGAAAAAATGTTTGCGGAAAAAAAGGGCAATGTGGTAGTGTTATCGGGTAATAACCGGTTGAAAACAGATTATATTGACAGGTCCGTAAAAGCCGGTTTAAATGTATTGGCCGATAAACCGATGGCGATAGACAAACCGAATTTTGTAAAGCTGGTGTCCACCTTCGATGAGGCCGCTGCTCAAAACGTGTTGTTGTACGATATTATGACGGAGCGTTCCGAAATCACCAATATCCTTCAAAAGGAACTGATGCATATACCCGCATTATTTGGCGAGTTTGAAGATGGAACAGAAAAGGATCCGGCGGTTATGATTGAAAGCATCCATTATTTTTCGAAGCAGGTATCTGGCAAACAGTTGATTCGTCCGGACTGGTTTTTTGATCCCATGCAACAGGGCGATGCCATAGCCGACGTGGGAACACACTTAGTAGACCTGGTGCAATGGCAGTGTTTTCCCGGAACCGTGCTGGACTATACCAAAGACATTACAATCAACAGCGCCCGCATTTGGCCTACACCATTTACGCCATCGCAGTTTGAAGCGGTAACGGGCAAAACCGGTTACCCTGATTTCTTGAAACCCTATATCAAAGATTCCATATTAAATACACATGCCAATGGCGAAATGAATTATACCATAAAGGGCAAGCATGTAAAAATAATTGCCCGCTGGGATTATAAAGCCGGGGAAGGGGGCGATTCGCACCACGCCATTGTAAAAGGAAGCAAGGCTGTACTGGAGATACGCCAGACAAAAAGCGAGAATTTCAAACCCGTATTATACATTCTTCCCGTCGATAAAAAGAACAGGGCAGCCTTTGATGAAACCGTTAAGGAGACGATCGCAAAAATCGCGGTTGTTTATCCCGGGGTAACAGTTGAAAAAAGCGGTAACGAATGGAAGGTGGTGGTTCCAGCCAAATACGATGTGGGCCATGAGGCACATTTTGCACAGGTAATGGAGCGGTACCTGCAATACCTGAAGGATGGAAAGCTGCCGGAATGGGAAGTGCCAAATATGATTGCGAAGTATTATACCACCACAACCGCATTGGAAACAGCATTAAAAAAGTAAACAGGAATTGGCCAAAAGAACACCATTGATCGAATAATTTTTATGACAGCATTCAATCATTTTGATTTATCCGGGAAACGCGCTCTGATAACAGGTGGTAATAAAGGACTCGGATTTGCGATTGCCAGCGCCTTTATTCACTACGGCGCCGAAGTAATTATTACTGGTAGAAACCAGGCAGACCTTGACAATGCATGCATCACTTTGGGAAGTAATTGTAAGGGGGTTGTTTTTGATTTGAATGACATAGAAGGCATACCCGCTTTTGCAGATGAAATGGAAAGGCAATACGGGGCAATTGATATACTGGTGAATAATGCAGGTATTAACCTTAAAAAAGAGATAGCGGACGTATCAGACGAAGATTACGCTAACATCATCCGGGTGAACCAGCAAGCCGTATTTTCCCTGAGCCGCGAATTGTCAAAGAAAATGATCACCAGAAAAACCGGCAGTATACTGATGGTAAGTTCTATGGCATCCCGGTATGGCATCCCAAAAGTAATTGGATACACCGCGGCAAAATCGGCTGTAGAGGGTATGACGAGAGGGTTTGCCGTAGAACTTTCTCCGTTTGGTATAAGAATAAACTGCATAGCGCCGGGCTTTATTGAAACGGACATGTCGTCAAAAGCATTAAACAACGATAAGGAGCGGAAGCAAAAAGTATTATCAAGGACCCCGATGGGCAAATTAGGGCGACCCGATGACATAGCGCATGCGGCCGTATACCTTTCGTCTGATGCGGCTTCTTATGTAACCGGCGTAGTGCTGCCGGTAGACGGGGGCAATTCCATAGGTTTTTAGTATCTCAACCAAATAAACAATACATGCAATCCTTGAAAGAACCAACAAAAACTCAAAACCAATTCATTAACCAACAAAACTTGCTTTTTATGAAGAAAAAAAAATGTCTTCACAGTTTTGCGATGCTTTTAGGCATGTTCCTGCTTTGCCAATGGCAACCGGCATTCGCGCAAAACTCAACAGTAACGGGTAGGGTAACCACGCCGGAACAGCCAGGTGGGCTTCTTGGGGTGTCGATAACCATCCAGGGTACCCAAAACGGAACCACTACCGACGAAAACGGTCGCTTCACGCTGCCCAATGTGCCGGCAAAGGGTTTTCTCATCTTTTCATCCGTAGGTTTTAAAACACAAACGGTGAGTGTTAACGGGCAAAAGGAAATTAACATTGCGCTCGAAACCGAAACCTCATCTCTCGACCAGATTGTGGTGATCGGTTATGGCTCTACTAAAAAGAAGGACCTTACCGGCGCCGTAGCTTCAGTAAAGGCCACCCAATTAGAGAACGAACATCCTGCATCCATACAGGACATACTCCGAGGAAACGTGGCTGGGTTAAATGTGGGTTTTACTGCTTCTCCAAAAGGAGACGCTTCACTACAGGTTAGAGGTAAAAACACCCTGAATGCCGGTTCAAGCCCCCTGGTTGTATTGGACGGGATTATTTATTACGGCGCATTAGCCGATATTAACCCCAACGACATCGAAACAGTGGATGTGTTGAAAGATGCGAGTTCGGCGGCGGTATATGGAGCCAAGGCTGCCAGCGGCGTAATACAGGTTACTACCAAAAAGGGAAAAACAGGTAAGCCTACGATCAATGTCAACTCCAGTATAGGTATAGCCACTATGTCTACGAACGAGCAGGTATACAACGAACAGGATTTCTTGAATACCTGGAGAAGACAGGGAAAATACAGTACAAATGTAAATGCCCAACCCTACCAGTTTGACGATCCACGTACCCTTCCATCCGATGTTTCTGTTGCAGAGTGGCTTTCTTACGATAATTCAAACCCAAATGCAGACCCGGTGGTAGTTTGGCTACAGCGGCTGAACCTGCAGCCGGTTGAAGTAGCTAACTATCAGAAAGGGCAATCTATTGACTGGTATGACATGATGTTCCGTAATGGAATTCGCCAGGATTATAATATTAGTCTATCCGGTAGAAAAGAGGGGATTAACTACTACTGGTCTCTGGGCTATATGAATAATGAAAGCCCGATCAATGGTGACGAATACAATGTAGTAAGAACGCGTTTAAACCTTGATGCCAAAGTGACCAATTTTTTAACTGTGGGCATGAATACGCAGTTTAGTATCAGGGACGAAAGCGCCGTACCGGTAGACTGGTCTTTGATAACGGCAAATTCTCCCTGGGGTTCTTTTTACAACGACGATTCTACTCTTTTGCGATATAATCCTAACGACGAGGCAAGTGGTGGAAACAATCCTTTTGGAGTACCCACTTATACCAACAGGTTAAAAAAATACTATGAGTTGAATGCGAGTTTGTACGCAAAAGTATCACTGCCATTCGATATCAAATACCAGTTGAACTTTACGCCCCGCTTTGAATGGTACAATTATTTTAACGGAGAATCTGCACAGTGGCAGGCCTGGCAGGGTTTAGGAGGACGCGCTACCAGGGAAAGCCGCAACATCTATCAGTGGCAGGTAGACAATTTGCTTACCTGGAGTAAAGACATTGCAACAGATCATCATATAGACGTAACCTTATTAGCCAATGCGGAAAAGTTTCAGGTTTGGCGCAACAAAGTAGTAGCCACGGGATTTCAGCCAAGTGATGTGCTGAGCTATCATAATATGGGTGCTGCAACAGGTGTAGTGGCTTGTAACTCGTGCGTTTACAGCGATGAAGGTGATGGTACTCAATTAGGAGATGAGGTGAGCACGGCCGATGCATTAATGGCGCGTTTGTTCTATTCTTACAAAAGCAAATACATGCTTACGCTTACCGTAAGGCGTGACGGCTATTCCGCGTTCGGGCAAAGTAATCCGAGAGCCACCTTCCCCTCCGCAGCATTTGGATGGGTGTTCAGCGATGAATCTTTCATGAAAAACGCGGGCTGGTTGAATTATGGTAAATTCAGGGTAAGCTACGGAAAAAACGGGAATAGAGATATCGGAAGATATGTTGCGCTTTCGGATTTACAGACCGGTAAGTACCTCCATGTGCTACCTGATGGAACCATCGACCAGGTATCTCAATTATACGTAAACAATATGTCGAATAAACTACTGAAATGGGAAACTACTACTGCATTCAACCTTGGGTTAGATTTTGCAGTCTTGAACAACAGGTTAGACGGTAGCATAGATGTATACAAGAGTAAAACCAATGATCTTTTGGTGCAACGCAGCTTACCGGATATTTTGGGCTTTAGTTTTGTGTGGGATAACCTCGGACAGGTAAATAACAAAGGGATAGAAATAGCGCTCAATTCCCGGAATATCGTGCGCCCCAATTTTGCATGGAACACCTCGGTTAATTTTTCTTTAAACCGCAACGAAGTGGTACACCTGTATGGTGCGATGGCCGATGTTAAGGACGCTAATGGCAATGTAATCGGTCAAAAAGAAGCCGATGATAAAGCCAACAAATGGTTTATTGGACAACCTTTGGATGTTATTTGGGACCAAAGGGCAGAGGGCATCTGGCAGACCAAAGACTACGACGAGGCCAGGAAATACGGCGTTTTCCCCGGTGACTTTAAAGTAAAAGATGTAAATAAAGACTATAAATATACAGACGATGACCGGGAGTTTTTGGGCTATTCCGATCCGCGTTTCAGATGGACGCTTAGGAATGAATTCACATTTTTAAAAAATTTCAGCTTTTCATTCCTTCTATATTCCTATTGGGGACACACAGCAGCCTATAACCAGGCAAAAAATAGGAGCAATGCTTTTCCTGATCGTGTAAACTCTTACGTATTTCCTTTCTGGACAGCAGAGAATCCCATTAACGACTACGCCCGGCTGTTTTCCAGTGACGGAGGCGCTACTTACAGCGTTTACCGTAAAAAATCCTTTATACGCGTGGATAATATCGCATTGGCATACACTATTCCCCAGCATTTAACAAAAAAGATCAGTGTCCAGGATTTGAAATTCTACTTTACTATTAAGAACGCAGCGTTTCGTACTCAAGAGTGGAATTTTTGGGACCCGGAAAACGCTGGACCAACACCACGGATATATACATTTGGCTTGAATCTTAATTTATAATTCGCTTCATGAATGCAAACGCTCGAAAAATATATCCATTCATATATAAATTACTATAAAATGAAAATTCTTAATAAAGTCGCATGGCCAACTTTGGCAGTTATGACGATGACGCTTATGGGTTCTTGCAAAAAGTCTTTTTTAGAACCTCAGCCCCTGTCTTTTTACACACCAGAGAATACATTTAATACCCCGGAGGGATTACGCAGCACGCTGGTGGCCTGTGAACGCAATATGCGTTACGAATGGTTTGGAGATGGGGCGCCCATCATCACCCAGAATATTTTTTCCGAAGTTGCCGTGGAAGGAACAACCGACAAATCCGGTCCGGCTCAGGATTTGAATCTGTTGATTACGCCTACTGCCAACCTCAACAGCACAGACTGGAACAGGATTGGATGGTACTGGTATGAGGGTTATAAAGGCATTAAATATGCCAATACAGCCATCTCTTATATCGACTTGCCTAAATGGAAATCCGAAGAGGAAAAAAATGCCGTATTAGGCGCAGCCTATTTTCACAGGGCGTACCGGTATTATATGCTTACCCACGAATTTGGGGATATTCCTACGGTAATGAAAGAAGTAACTAAACCCAAGCTTGACTTTTATTCGGTAAAACGAGAAGTGATTTTACAAAGAATGAAACAGGAACTTGAATTTGCCGAACAATGGGTTCCCGTAAAAGCTGCAGGTGGGGAAGTAACGAAAGGAGCGGTAAGTCATTTGCTTACTAAAGTGAATCTTGCTTTGGGTTTATTTGACGATGCGATCGCCTCTGCCACTCGTGTAATCGATGATGGCGTACATGCACTGATGACACAGCGTTTTGGAACAGACAAAGGAGACGCTACCAAGAATGTGGTGTGGGACTTACATCGCCCGTTGAACAAAGCAACCGGAAATACCGAGGCTTTGCTATTGGTTATAGATCGTGAAGGCTATATTGACAATGGCGATTTTAGTGGTGGAGGATCTACGATGCGGCAGGCGGTACCGTTTTGGATATCTAATATTAACACCCCTGCAGGCAATAAAGGCACAAGCGATGCGCAGAAGAAGAACCAGCCTCTTATTGATTGGGACCAGGCCAACATGTTCGGAAGAGGCATTGGCCGTTGCCGGGGTACATGGTACAGCACGCATATGATCTGGGGCGATCCGGGTGATTACAGGCACGCACCTGGCACCTGGATGCGGATGGAGGATCTCGTGTATAATAATTACACGATTAAAACGGATCCTTTTTATGGAAAAAATCTGCAGAAGTATAATTCAAGCGGCGGTCTTTTATGCCAGGACACCATAAGGAGCTGGTTTGATTGGCCACATTACAAATTGTTTATTCCGGATGTGCAGAACGCCAACCCGAGCGGTGGCCATACCGACTGGTACGTTTTTCGCCTGGCAGAGACCTATTTGTTGAGAGCGGAAGCTCATTTCTGGAAAGGTCAAAACGACCTGGCTGCTGACGACATCAATAAAGTAAGGGTACGCGCAAACGCCCAGCCTGTTACGGCTGCAGACGTGAATATCGGCACTATCCTGGACGAACGGGCAAGGGAATTGTATTACGAGGAACCTCGAAAAGTAGAGTTAACCCGAATTTCGTACATTTTTGCGATGACAGGAAAAGCGGCGTATAACGGCAAGACCTATAATATGGCCAATTTTTCCACAGATAACTTCTTTTACGACCGGATCATGGAAAAAACTGATTTCTATAACAAGGGCGTTATCACTAACCATGGCGATCTTTATACCATGAGTCCCTACCATGTACTATGGCCCATCCCGCAGGCTGCTATCAACAGTAATGTGGAAGGTATATTAAATCAGAATCAGGGCTATGACGGGTTTCAGAATAATGTACCGCCCCTGTCTGAGATACCAGAAGAATAGTTTCAACGTGATTGACAGAGATAATTCTTAATAAAAAGGGAAAAGTGAAAGATTCAATCTTTCACTTTTCCCTTTTTGCAGTATATTTCGTAAATTATTTAACCAATATCGTTAATAATGATTGCTATAAGTTGATCATTGTGCTTCGGTGAAACAGCACAAACAAAATAATATTCAACAGGTTTAGTATTATAGTAACCAGAAACGATAAGATATTCTTATATGAACAGTAAAAAATTACAACAAACATGGCGCTGGTTCGGTCCGGCGGATTCCGTAAGCCTGCAGGATATTAAACAGGCCGGTGCGCAGGGTATCGTAACCGCTTTGCACCACGTGCCGCACGGAGAGATATGGACAAAGGAAGAGATCAATAAACGGATAGATATCTTAAAAGCCGGCGGTTTTGAATGGAGTGTGGTGGAAAGTCTAACGGTTCACGAAAACATTAAAACCCGGAGTGGCAATTATACCGAGCTCATTGAAAAATACAAACAATCGCTTGCCAACCTTTCGGCCTGCGGCGTTAAAATTGTTACTTACAATTTTATGCCGGTAAACGACTGGACCAGGACAGATATTAATTATACAATGAATGATGGTTCAAAAGCCCTTTATTTTAACTGGAGCGATCTGGCATTATTCGACATCCATATCCTGAAAAGAAAAGATGCGGGTAGCAGCTATCCGAAAAATATTATAGAAAAAGCGGCCCAAAAAAACGCCTCTTATTCCGAATCTCAAAAAGAGAGCCTCGTTGATACTATTTTGTTTGGCATTCCGGGTGAAGAAAGGCGTACAACGGATGGAATGAGAAAGGAACTGGAAAAATATACAGACATAGACCGTAAAACTTTGAAAAGTAATCTTGCTTATTTTTTGCAGCAGGTTGCCCCTACGGCTGCCGAACTGGGTATACGACTGGCTATTCATCCCGATGATCCGCCATTTGACATATTGGGCTTACCCAGGATTGTGTGTACGGCTACAGATTTGCACGATATTGTCTCCTATTCTGAAGCGCCCAGCAATGGCATTTGTTTTTGCACGGGTTCGCTGGGCGCAAATCCTGCGAACGATTTGCGCACCATGATAAAAGACTTGGGCAACAGGATACATTTTGCACATTTGCGTAACGTGGTAAAAGATGCCGAAGGAAATTTTTACGAGGCAGATCACCTTGATGGCGACGTAGATATGTATTACGTAATAAAAGAATTACTTATCATCCAGCAACACCTCTCACAACCTATACCGTTCCGCCCCGATCATGGGCATCAAATGCTGGATGATCTTGATAAAACCACCAATCCGGGCTATTCCGCCATTGGCCGTTTAAGAGGGTTGGCGGAGTTGCGCGGGCTTGAAACCGGCATTATTAAAGGCGTGCATTTCAACTAAAAAATGTTCAACAGTTAGAAGTCGAGCGGTAATAGCATTTTAACTAAAGGGTTTGCATTTTGATAAGTGCAAACCCTTAGTCTTTGTAAAAAAATTTTAACATATAATACCCGCTTTAGAGTATTGATATTGGATGAAACTTATTTTACATTTATGTTGTCAATCAGGCTTTTCTATCGGTAAGTTTCAAGCTGAGCAATAGCAAATAGCAGGGAGTAATTTAATTATAAAGGCAGATCTCACGCAAAAGAAGGACGACCATTTACGTAGTTCCAGTTTAGAAAAGTTTTTTAAAATCGAACCCATACCGTTTGGCCCTCATGAGGCTAATATCGAAATAATATGGTGGGTTAGTGTCAATCAACTTCAAGTGCAGCCTCTCTCCCAGGGAGGCTGTAGCTTTGTAGAGCGGTTTGGATTCTTCTGCTTAAATGTTGCTTCATCATCCAATTATTAAATTTCTTCTCACACCCGGCGATTGCAAGTGCATGAAGCAGTCGTGAAGGGTTAATTTTTTCGCGGCAGATGCATTAATACCATTCCATTTAAGCATTCTCATAATAAAATTCTAAAGTAGGTTTGCTTTTAAACGAATTCCCTAATTTGCTTATATTTTATGATAATGATATGAACTTTACCCCCGAATGGATTAGTTACGACAGCACCAATGCCTTTTCTACCCTGGCTAATGATTATCTGAATCAACATCCTTCGCTACAGCGTTTTTTTGAATATTCACCTAACCTTCAAGGAATAGCCAGAGCAATTGAAGCCAGGAAAACCTTCCCTGCCAATCGTAAAACACTGGTTACAGCGCTTGAACAACAGTATGAGCAAATAACAGCAACGGAAAAAGTAAAAAGTAATATTAAAAAATTAGCTGATGCCAATACCTTCACCATTTGCACGGCGCATCAGCCAAACCTTTTTACCGGGTATTTGTATTTTATCTATAAAATCATTCACGCCATAAAGCTGGCGGATGAACTCAAGTCCACTTTCCCGGAGTATCATTTCGTTCCCGTGTATTATATGGGCAGTGAAGACAACGACCTGCAGGAACTTAACCACATCTATTTAAACGGCGATACTGTTACCTGGAAAACCAATCAAACCGGCGCTGTGGGCAGGATGCAACCGAGGGGAATAGATGGAGTTATTGATAGCATAGAGGGACAGTTGAATATTTTTGAAGAAGGGGAGCGCCTCACTGGTTTGTTGAGGGATTGTTATCTCAAATCTGCTTCCGTACAGGAAGCTACCTTTAAACTGGTGAACGCTTTATTTGAAAGGTACGGACTGGTAGTGTTAATAGCAGATAATGAGGCTTTGAAGAAGGAGATGCGTAAAGTATTTGAAGACGATCTCTTTCATCATACACCCGCCACTATAGTGCAGCAAACTGCAGAAGAACTGTCGAAGCAATACCATGCACAGGTTAATCCCCGCAACATTAACCTGTTTTACATGAAAGATGCGGTACGGGAGCGCATTGTACAGGAAGGGGAGGGCTTTGGGGTTAACAATACCGATATAGTATTTTCACTTTCTGAAATGCGGGATGAACTGGAGCAGCATCCTGAAAGATTTAGTCCTAACGTAGTGTTAAGGGGATTATACCAGGAAACCATTTTACCCAATATTGTATTTATTGGCGGTGGCTCCGAAATAGCCTACTGGCTTGAGTTGAAAGACATGTTTGCGTATTATCATGCGCCTTTCCCTGTTTTGCTGTTACGCAATTCTTTTTTGATCGTTGAGAAAAAAATGGCGGAATTAATGAAGAAACTCCAACTTTCTGTTGCCGATGTTTTTAAGGATCAATCTTTATTGCTGAATGAAATGGTTAAATCGCAAAGCAACCTGCAGTTAACGCTTGAAAAAGAGCGCGGCCAGTTGGGAGAAGTGTACAATCGTGTGCGGGAAGTTACCAGGCATATTGATTCAACCCTCGCCGGGCATGTGAATGCATTGGAGACAAAGGCCGGCAAAGCATTGAAGAATTTGGAAAAGAAAATGATAAGAGCAGAAAAAAAGAAATATACCATTCAGAGCGCCCAACTTGAGAAATTAAAATTGGGCTTATTTCCGCGTAATACCCTGCAGGAAAGAGTGGAAAATATATTGCCTTACTATGCCCGTTACGGGCAATCATTCATAGACATGCTGTACAAACATTCGCCTGCGCTTGGAAAGGAGTTTGGTGTGTTGATGAAAGATTGCTAATTGCGGCATGGCAACTGTGAACCATCACAGGTAGTATCTATTCAAATCCATTTGCCCAGCCGTCGGACTTTAATTTATTTGCCTTTTTCAGCACTTCAGCTTCCAGGTTTTTCTTATAGGCTGCCACTTTATCTCCATATTGATCATCCAGAATCCCGATAATGCTTGCGGCCAGTATGCCAGCATTTTTAGCAGCGTTTAAAGCAACAGTTGCCACCGGGATGCCATTGGGCATTTGTAAAATAGATAGGATAGAATCCCAGCCATCGATAGAGTTGGATGATTTAATTGGAACCCCAATAACAGGTAATGGAGTGAGGGAAGCCACCATTCCGGGTAAATGCGCCGCGCCGCCTGCCCCTGCAATGATCACTTTCAAACCACGTTCTTTTGCTTTTGAGGCGTATTCCACCATTCGCAGTGGTGTGCGGTGGGCAGATACCACGGTAAGTTCGAACGGGATATCGAAATCTCTTAAAATGGCAGCAGCATCCTGCATTACAGGTAAGTCACTGTCGCTGCCCATAATAATACCTACAAGTGGTTGTGTTGAGGACATAGGGAAATTTGAGATTTGAGATTTAAGATTTGAAATGTCGTCAGCCAGTAGCTTTTAGCTGTCAGCTTTGAGCCTTTAGATCACTCTTAACTCATGGCTCATCGCTGATTGCCCATTGCCTATTGCCCATCACTCATCACTCACCACTTTCAATATACTCCTGATCCGGCTTTGCTTATAGGTGAGGTCTTTTCTGTCGTTACCGAGTATCGATACATGTCCCATTTTCCTCCCCGGCTTTGTTTCCTTCTTTCCATAAATATGTACAAATACATTATCCATCTGCAATACATCTTCCAGCCCTTCGTACTTTGCCGTGCCGCTGCAATTGGCGGCTCCCAATACATTTACGATGGCTGCCGGAAGAATGGGGGCTGTATTTCCCAACGGGTAATTGAGCATAATGCGCCAGAGCATATCGAACTGCGAACTGTAATTGGCTTCTATGGTATGGTGCCCGCTATTATGCACCCGCGGTGCGGTTTCATTTACGAATACATCTCCCGCTTTATCTATAAATAATTCCACAGCAAAAATGCCAGGACTTTTTAATGCTTTTACCACTTTCAGCGCAATGGCTTCCACCTTCCATAAAATATTTTCTGCAAGTTCAGCCGGACTTACCTGGTAATCCAGCAGGTTGAATACAGGATCAAAAACCATGTCTACCGGGGGATACAAAGCGGTTTGTCCGTTTTCATTCACCGCCACAATCTGGGCTATTTCTTTATGGATGTTGATCATTTTTTCCAGCACAGCCGGTGCGTTAAATCCGGTGTCCAGACTTTCTTTCGATTTGATCACCTGCACCCCTCTTCCATCGTAACCCCCTGTTGCTAATTTGTGAACCGCCGGCAAAAAATCTACATGATGCTCCAACTCCTGCAGCGTTTGCGTTATTACAAATGCCGATGAGGGAATTTCATGCGCGGCATAAAATTGCTTTTGTTCAATTTTGTTTTTAATGGTGCGTAATGTTGATGTGCGGGGATATACTTTTACGCCTTCTGCCTCCAGGGCTGCCAGTGCATCATCATTTACCGATTCAATTTCTATGGTCAGCGCATCCAGTCCTTTTCCGAAATCATATACATCATTATAGTTGCGGATATCGCCTTTCACAAAATGGTGACAAAGATGTGCAGCCGGGCATTCGGGATCATTCTCCATGACAAAGGTTTCAACAGGATAATTCGCCGCTGCCTGCAATAACATCCTGCCCAATTGTCCGCCCCCTAAAATTCCTGCTTTCAGCATATTGGTATTGAAATAAGCCGCGAAGATAGCAAACACGCGGAAATTAGCTGTTGAAATGATCAGAAGGGCAGCCCCTTGCTTTTTAACAGTTCCGCAGGATTATCGCAACTAAGTTTTAACAGATATAAACAAAATACCCACGCACATTTGCCGTTTCCTTTGCGGAGGTTTTTGATATGCTGTGCTATAGAGGAAAATTTGGTTTGGTTTTTTCTGCCATCCGCAAAAGAATTGCTTCATACCATAGCATTGCAGGTGTTTAAAAATCCCGGAAAATAAGTACGGAAGGCGCTTTTATTCACAACTGTTGATAAAAGGAGTGGGCCTGAAACGGAAGAATGAGTACAATTTCTGGTATTGTAAAATAATTAGTGTGATATTTGCAACTGGAAAAAAGCCGCAGGTATTATCATTTGATAACTGTTGCTATACGTTACAATCAATATTAATGAATAATCTAAAATCCATTCTTACCGTTTTCATCGCCCTCTTTTTTTTAAATTTTGTAAACGGGCAAAATTCATTTATTGATTATCAAAAATCTTTCGCCAAAGTTTCCGATGTATTTCGCCGTAAAGAAGATGGACTTCGCAAGCAATTTGAAGATAAGGGACTGCAATGGCCCGCAAAATATGTTTACATCCGCTCCTTTAAGTACGACAGCCAGTTGGAGGTGTGGGTGAAAAATAGCAGCGGTGAATCGTTCAAATTATTTAAGACCTATAAGATATGCGCCATGGCCGGCTCTTTGGGACCTAAACGAATGGCTGGCGACTACCAGGTACCGGAAGGTTTTTATTATATCAATGAATTTAACCCCAATAGCGCCTATCATTTATCGCTGGGGCTGAATTACCCTAATCCGTCCGACAAGATGCTGAGCGACTCCCTGTACCCGGGCGGTGATATCTATATTCATGGATCATGTGTAACGGAAGGCTGTATACCTATTACCAACGACCAGATTGAAGATTTATACGTGATTACCAGTTACGCCCGCGCTCTGGGGCAGGACTATATTCCGGTGCATATTTTCCCGGTGCAATTCAATAATCCGCGCAGCGTAAGCTATTTGGAACGATTTCTGAAAATTTACCGAAGTTATCAACCGCTTGCAGCGAACCTGGAAGCGGCTTATAACTATTTTGAAAAATACAGACAAGTGCCTGTGGTAATGATGAACCGCAGGGGAGATTACCTGGTCGAAAATGTTGCGCCCGTTGTGGAAAAAGTAGCGAAGGAAAAAAAGGTGTTGGCTGAGAAGACGGTACCCATTCCGGAAGATGAGTTGGCGAAAACGGTCAATAATTTGCCTGTATTTCCGGGGGGAACAAAAGCTTTCCAACAGTTTTTGGATGAAACCGGCAAAGAGTTGATTCCGTTATTAGACGAGGGCCAACGGGCTGCTTATTTAACAGTGGAGTAT
>CAYMKT010000063.1:0-1633 GCA_964391065.1 uncultured Terrimonas sp.
AGTTCATCATGGTTTCTCCTGCCTGTCATTTCGACGCAGGAGGAATCTATGAAAGTTTCAATGGAATGCAGGTAGTATTATTTCAGCCACTAATAAAAACAGATGCTTCCGTTGTCAGCATGACAGGCAGTGGGGTAACACCCGGCGTTGGCACTGTAGTTCATCATGGTTTCTCCTGCCTGTCATTTCGACGCAGGAGGAATCTATGAAAGTTTCAATGGAATGCAGGTAGTATTATTTCAGCCACTAATAAAAACAGATGCTTCCGTTGTCAGC
Source organism: uncultured Terrimonas sp. (assembly GCA_964391065.1). Classification (GTDB taxonomy): domain Bacteria; phylum Bacteroidota; class Bacteroidia; order Chitinophagales; family Chitinophagaceae; genus Agriterribacter. The sequence goes on from CAYMKT010000063.1 coordinate 277, forward strand.
ATGACAGGCAGTGGGGTAACACCCGGCGTTGGCACTGTAGTTCATCATGGTTTCTCCTGCCTGTCATTTCGACGCAGGAGGAATCTATGAAAGTTTCAATGGAATGCAGGTAGTATTATTTCAGCCACTAATAAAAACAGATGCTTCCGTTGTCAGCATGACAGGCAGTGGAGTAACTATCTTGCCGGGCACGAGGCGCTTTGATGGCCACGATCATAAAATGCCCTTTGTACTGGGCAGGTAATTGCTTAACGGGTCGCGCTTTACCGCCATGCGGATGGCTTTGGCAAAGGCTTTGAATATCGCTTCAATTTTATGATGTTCGTTGTCGCCGCGGCATTCAATATTGAGATTGCATTTAGCCGCATCAGAAAATGATTTGAAAAAATGAAAGAACATCTCGGTAGGCACCTCTCCTATCTTTTCTCTTTTAAATTCCGTATTCCACACGATCCAGCTTCTCCCGCCAAAATCAATCAGCACTTTGGCATCGGCTTCATCCATCGGCAGCGCGAAGCCATACCGCTCCATGCCTGTTTTATCGGCAAGCGCTTTGGCGAAAGCTTCACCCAGGGCAATGCCGGTATCTTCTATAGTATGATGCTCATCAATATGCAGGTCGCCTTTGGTTTTAATGCGCAGGTCCATTTTACCATGCCTCGCGATCTGCTCCAGCATATGATCAAAAAAGCCCAACCCCGTTGAAATATCCGCCTTCCCGTTTCCATCAACATTCAATGCAATGCTGATTTTGGTTTCGTTGGTATTGCGCTCATGCGTTACCGTACGCAGGCCCAGCTTCAAAAATTCGTATATAGATTTCCATTCGGTGGTTTCCAGTGCAATGGCATCCTTCAGGGCGGCCACCTTATCTGAAATTTCACCGGCGCCGAGTGTGGCATCATTGTTTAACCAAATACCCCGGCAGCCCATATTTTTGGCAAGCTGTATATCGGTAATGCGATCGCCGATCACAAAAGAGTTCGGCATATCATAGTCGGCATTGTTGAGGTATGCAGTGAGCATTCCTATACCGGGCTTACGGGTAGGTGCGTTTTCATGCGGGTAGGTTTTATCAATAAACACCGCTTTAAAGTGAATGTCTTCACCTTCCAGGCTTTTCATCACCAGTTGATGCAGCGGCCAAAATGTTTCTTCGGGAAAATCTTTTGTGCCCAGTCCATCCTGGTTGGTGACCATCACCAGTTCATAATCGAGTTCCCTCGCAATTTTCGTCATGTATTCAAACATGTGCGGGTAAAAAGTAAGCTTATCGTAGGAGTCTAACTGGTAGGTGGGCGGCGCTTCATTAATTAAAGTACCGTCTCTGTCGATGAATAAAACACGTTTTGCCATA
>CAYMKT010000063.1:1733-20252 GCA_964391065.1 uncultured Terrimonas sp.
AATTTACTTTTTCTTCGCCACCGCTGCCCTTACTTTCTTTACCTCTCCCGGTGTAACGGCTACCGCCTTGTTCCCAAAACTATTACGTACATAGGTGAGCGCATCAGCTATTTCCTGGTCGGTTAAATAGCTTTGTACTGTGCCAGGATGATGATCAACGCTATCGCCGTTTTTTTCATTCACGTTCATACTTCCGTACAATACCATTTTTATTACTTGTGTTTTGGGACCCATCGCCCAATGGCTGGCTGCAATTGGTAAATGTAAACCGTTTACACCCGCTCCATCTGCATGCTGGCGGCCCAGCCATTCCTTTTCAAATACAGACTTACCCCGTTCCATCACCTCTTTTGGGGGTTTACTTTGATCGGGACCCATACTCAGCAGCACAGAAATTCCGGCCACTATGATCACATTCACAGGTATCAGTCTTTTCCGCATATCATTTATTGTTACAATTAATTTTTCAGTTTTTCAGGGTATAATTACCGCAGTACCTGCAATATTACAAATCACCCGCGAAACTTTTTAAGCCATTCATCAAAGCCATGTTTTCTGCGGGTGCGCCAACGGTTATCCGCAAACAATCTTCACATAGGGTTACATTACTCCGGTCGCGCACTACTATACCCTTTGTAAGCAGGTAGTCGTACGCTTTTTTGGCATCGGTTACCTGCACCAGCAAAAAATTTGCATCGGATGGATGCACTTTTCGCACCGCCGGAATGAGCGTTAATTCCTGAACCAGCCTTTCTCTTTCCGACACCAGAATTTTAATCATTTCGTTCACCTCGTTCACCTTATCCAGGGCCTCTAATACAATATCCTGTGTGGCCTGCCCGATATTATACGGAGATTTTATTTTATTACAGATATGAATGATATCTTCAGCGGCAAAGGCCATCCCCAGGCGCAAACCCGCGAGCCCCCACGCCTTGGAAAGCGTTTGCAGCACCACCAGGTTGGGATATTCGGGCAGTTCCTGTATGAATGACCGGCGCCTCGAAAAATTGATGTAGGCTTCATCTATCACCACCAGTCCGGGAAAGTTATTCAGCACCATTTCTATATCCTCCCTGTTCAGCGAGTTAGCTGTGGGATTGTTGGGCGAGCAGAGCCAGATGATCTTTGTAAAATCATCTGCCAGATTCTCCATATGCACCAGGTCGAGCTGAAAGTTATCGAGCAATGGCGCTTTACGTACTTCAATGTCGTTGATATCGGCGCTCACCTGGTACATGCCATAGGTGGGGGGACAAATAATTACATTGTCTTTACCCGGATTACAAAAAGCGCGAAACAGCAGGTCGATACATTCATCGCTGCCATTGCCAATAAGAATATTTTGTACCGGTACGCCTTTAATGAGCGCCAGTTTCTCTTTGATCTTTACCTGGTGCGGATCGGGATAACGGTTGTACCATTTTGCGGATGGAGATCCCAGTCCATTTTCGTTAGCGTCTAAAAAAACATTGGCCTCGCCCTGGAACTCGTCTCTCGCGGAAGAGTAAGGAGTCAACTTCCTCACGTTCTCCCTTACCAGGTCGTTAATATTGAAATTCATTACAATTATGAATTTAAGATTTAAGATTTGATATCCTGATTCTTACCGCGTTCGCATGAGCTTGTAAGCCCTCTGCCTCCGCCATGTGAATAACGGTATCTGCTATTGCATGCAGTCCTTCACCTGATAATTTTTGATAGGTAATCTTTTTAACAAAGCTGTCCACACTTACACCACTGTAAGCCCTGGCATAGCCATTGGTGGGTAAGGTATGATTGGTGCCACTCGCATAATCGCCTACACTTTCGGGTGAGTAGTTCCCTAAAAAAACAGAACCCGCGTTTGTTATGCTTTGCCCAATCGCTTCATCGTTTTCGCAACTGATGATCAAATGCTCCGGCGCATAGGCGTTGATTAACCCAATAGCTTCATCCAAATCCGTAACCACAACAGCTTTACTATGTGTCAAAGCCTGTTGCGCTATCGCTTTTCGCGGCAAGCGCTGCAACTGGCTTTCCATTTCTGCTATAACTGCCTGCACTACCACCGCAGATGACGACACCAGCAATACCTGGCTATCCGGGCCATGCTCCGCCTGCGATAACAGATCTGCCGCCACATAGGCAACATTAGCGGTTTCATCTGCCAACACACAAACCTCACTTGGACCCGCGGGCATATCAATCGCTATCCCATCTTTTTGCACCAGTTGCTTTGCGCAGGTAACATATTGGTTGCCGGGGCCAAATATTTTATATACAGCAGGAATAGTTTCCGTTCCATAAGCCAGTGCGGCTATTGCCTGCGCACCGCCCACCTTATATATGCCTGTGATACCCGCTTCCTGTGCCGCGAACAAAATAGCAGGGTGCACTTTTCCGGACTTATCCGGCGGCGTACACAACACAATTTCTTTGCAACCGGCAATCGCCGCGGGTATGCCCAACATGAGCACAGTTGAAAACAGTGGCGCAGACCCACCGGGAATATACAGTCCCACTTTGTCGATGGCCACACTCCTGCGCCAGCATTCCACACCTGGCATGGTTGACATTTTCGTTACCGGCTGTAGCTGTGTTTCATGAAAAGCAGCTATATTTTGTTTGGCCTGAAGAATAGCAACTTTCAATGAATCACTTAGTGCATTCTCGGCTTCGGCTATTTCCTTTTGCGTTACGGTCATATCATTCAACAGTACCCCGTCGAACTTTGCGGTATATTCCAACACCGCCCGATCACCGGATTGCTTTACGCCCTGTAACACCGCCATTACAGCGGTTTCCAGTTCGGCATGGTCAAACGCCGGACGCTTTAGCAATTCCGTCCATTCATGCCGCTGTGGATTGTTGATGACTCTCATTGTGCTCCAGGTTTCGATTTTCTTCGCTATCTATTTGGTTTCAGGTCCTTCGGATTTCGAACTTCTTGCTTCGGATTTTACTTGGGAATTGCTTTTTTATTTTTGGTTCTTTTTTCGAATTTCGTTGAAATTTGTCTTTGGGGTTTTGGTTCTTGCTTCCCGCTCACATTACCATCTTCTCTATAGGCACCACCAATATGCCCTGTGCGCCGGCTGCTTTTAATTGTTCAATTTTATCCCAGAATTCATCCTCACTTAATACACTATGCACTGAGCTCCAGCCTTTATCAGCCAATGGCAATACCGTAGGGCTTTTCATACCCGGCAACAAACCAATAATTTCATCCAGTTTATTATTGGGCGCATTCAGCAATATATAATTGTTGTTCTTAGCTTTTTTAACTGCGTGTATCCTGAACAGTAATTTATCCAGCAGTTGTTGTTGTTCGCTTCTAAAATTTTTGTTCCGGATCAGGATAGCCTCTGAATGTAAAATCGTCTCTACCTCTTTCAATCCGTTGGTAAGTAAGGTTGAGCCGCTGCTCACGAGGTCGCAGATCGCATCTGCCAGTCCAATACCTGGCGCTATCTCTACCGATCCGCTGATTTCATGTATTTCGGCCTTTACTTTATTCTTTGCAAGAAATTGTTCCGTTAAAAAGGGATAGCTGGTAGCGATCTTTTTTCCTTCAAGCGATTGAATATTCCTGTATTGTTCCGTTCTTGCCACGGCAAAGCTTAAACGACAGGTTCCAAATCCCAACTTCTCCACCACCTCTACGGATTTGTTCTTTTCGTATACTACATTCTCACCCACTATACCCAAATCCGCCACCGCGTCTTCCACATATTGCGGTATATCGTCATCCCTCAAAAAAAATACCTGCAGCGGAAAATTGCTGGCTTCAGTTTTGAGTTTATTGGCGCCATTTGAAATGCCAATGCCGCATTCCTTTAATAAGCGCATCGAATCGTCGTGCAATCGTCCGGATTTCTGTACTGCCAGTTTAAGCATTTGTTATTGTTTGATATAAATGAAAAAAGCCTACCAAACGGTAAGCCCTTTAAAAATGATGTATTCTACAATGCACATACAACACCGGCCTACCTGCAAGGTAAGATATGGTGGTGGTGATGTGTATTAATGATCATTCCATATTGTTTTAACGGCGCAAAAATAAGGCACTGCTTTTATCCCGCAAAATTTATATGCGTTTAATTTCAGGACTGCTACAACATTCCTTTAACAGTATAGGCTATCTAATAAATGATGCTAAACCATATTTTTTTATAAATTGTACCCTCTTTTACAAACACAATACTTAATCATTAATTATGATCATTCGTTTGCCACATCTTTTTATGAGTGCTTGCCTGGGTTTAAGTTCCTTATTATGTTTCGCTCAAAAAGCACCAAGAACCGGAGACGCTAAATTAACAGAATACTGGGAACCCAAAGTAAGGGTGGTTTCACCCGGTAAAACAGCCAGCGACCCTCCATCCGACGCCATCGTATTGTTCGACGGGAAGGACGCCTCCAAATGGAAATCGCAAAAAGATGGCGGCGCCGTAAAATGGAATATTGAAGGTGACGCGCTGGTGGTAGCAGGCGGAACAGGAGGTATCGAAACCAAAGAAGGGTTTGGCGATTGCCAGTTGCATATTGAGTGGCGCACCCCGGCAAAAGTGGTGGGCGAAAGCCAGGGACGTGGTAACAGCGGTATATTTTTGATGGGAAAATATGAGTTGCAGGTGCTGGATTCTTATAATAACCCAACCTATTCGAACGGGCAGGCAGCCAGTATTTACAAGCAATTTCCGCCGCTGGTGAATGCATCACGCGGACCGGGCGAATGGCAGACCTATGATGTTATTTTTACCGCTCCTTTATTTTCGGCAGATGGAGCGCTAAAATCGCCTGCGCGTATTACTGTATTTCACAATGGCGTACTGGTGCAAAACAATACCACCATCTGGGGAAGCACACAATATATCGGTACGCCCCTTTACGAAACGCATGGAGCTAAAGAACCATTGTCATTGCAGGACCACGGCAATCCCACGGCATTCAGAAATATTTGGATCCGTCCGTTATGACAGTAATAGCTATAACTACTTAACAACATATTTGCTGCGAACCCCCGGTTTATCATTACAAATGGTTCCTATCTTTGCGATATGGCAGAAGATTTATTGATAGCAACCGGTTCTAAAGCGGAACAATACCAAACCCTTATTCCGCAAATAAGAGCAATCGTGGAGGGCGAAACCGACCTTGTAGCTAACCTGGCCAATGTTGCTGCGGCCCTAAAAGAGCAATTTGGCTGGTTTTGGGTGGGATTTTATATCGTTAAGAATAATGAGCTGGTAGTAGGTCCTTTCCAGGGACCCATAGCATGTACACGTATACGTAAGGGCAGAGGGGTGTGCGGTGCCAGTTGGGAGCAGGCAGGCACCATTATCGTTCCCGATGTTGAAAAATTCCCAGGGCATATTGCCTGCAGCAGCGCTTCCAGATCGGAAATCGTGGTGCCTGTTATCAGAAACAATGAAGTGGTGGGTGTACTGGATGCAGACAGCGACACACTAAACGCGTTCGATACCACCGATCAACAATACCTTGAGGAGATTACCCGGCTGATAAAATGGTAAGCTCAAAAAACAATAGAATGCAATACAGAACTTTAGGAAATACAGGAGCGCAATTATCCGCAATAGGTTTGGGCTGTATGGGTATGAGTTTTGCCTACGGACCATCCGACGACACGGAAAGCATTGCCACCTTACATAAAGCATTGGACCTTGGTATCAACTTTTGGGATACTGCCGATATGTATGGCAATGGCAAAAATGAAGAACTGCTTTCAAAAGTATTGGTTCCCAACCGCGATAAAATTTTCCTCGCCACTAAATTCGGTTTCCGTTTTAAAGAAGGAACCATGGGGCACAGTGGCCTACCCACCACCTATGTTGACGTTTCACCTGCTTACGCAAAAGCCGCTATAGAAAAAAGCCTGCAGCGCCTGAAGATTGATGTGATTGATCTGTACTACGCGCACCGGGTAGACAAAAACGTACCGATAGAAGATACGGTTGGCGCGATGGCTGACCTGGTAAAAGAAGGTAAAGTACGGTACCTTGGATTGAGTGAAGCTTCGGCAGCTTCTATCCGCAAGGCACATGCCGTTCACCCAATCGCCGCCTTGCAAAGTGAGTATTCGTTGCTGAGCCGCGATATAGAAGGCGACATATTCAATACTGTTCAGGAACTGGGCATATCACTAATCCCTTATTCGCCACTGGCGCGGGGTTTGATTACCGCAACGGTAAATGATCCCAATCAATTTGCCCCCGATGATTTTCGGCGTAATTTGCCCAGGTACAACGAAGCCCATTTGCAAAACAACATTCACCTGGTAAATGAATTTGCAATGCTGGCGAAAAATAAAAACGCCACCCCCGCGCAACTGGCGTTGGCGTGGGTGCTGGCGCAGGGAGCAAATATTATTCCCATTCCCGGTACTAAAAAAAGGAAGTACCTGGAAGAAAATGCTGCTGCAGTAGATATTCAGTTATCATCGTCCGATTTTGAAGCGATCAATGCGTTGATGGCGCGTTTCCCCAATGTTGGCGACCGCTACCCGGCAGGTGGAATGGCAATCGTAAACCAGTAATTCAATCAGCCGCCCTTTTTTACAGCAATTGCAATACAATGAGCCCTGCCTGGTAAGCCGGAAGGCATCTTTTTTTAGAAGTTATTTCAATGCATCGACTTTGATAAGGCAACATCATATTTATACGTAACTTGGTATTAATACACACTTATGAATCAACTGCCTTTAACCGTCAGACGTTCTATTGAACTACTCGGACTTTGCCTGCTTTTCGGTATTTTTTTCCTGGCCAACGATATATTAATGCCGCCGCTGATGGCATTCTTCCTGAGCCTGATGCTACTTCCCCTGTATCGTTTCTTCCGGAAAATAAAAATGCCCGAACTCATTGCCATCGTTTTGGTAATACTCGTTGCGTCATTGGTGGTGGCGGGCATCCTTACTTTCATATCGTTCCAGGTGGCGAACCTTTTAAAAGATTTTCCGGAATTGGAAAAAAATGTTAACCAGCACTGGAAAACCCTGAGCGCCTGGATCAACCGAAACTTAAGCCTTTCGGCAGATCAGCAGATCAAAGTTTTACAGGAGCAGGGCGGCAAATTGTTAAACAATGCCGGTACTTACCTGAGCGGCGCAGCCTTATCGCTGACCGGCGTTTTTGTTTTCATGGGACTATTGCCCATTTATGTTTTTTTGATCCTCTTTTACAAAGATCTGTTACTGCGTTTTGTTTTTTTATGGTTTAAACCTGAAGATCACCCGCAGGTAGAATCAGCCTTACGCAGCACTGAAACGATTATTAAAAGTTACCTGGGCGGACTACTGATACAGGTCACTTATATGACTGTACTTTTGGGCGGACTGCTATGGATATTGGGCGTTAAACACGCCCTGCTGATCGCTATTATTTTTGCCGTGTTAAATCTTATACCCTATGTAGGAGCCTTGATCGGCAATATGATCGGCGTATTACTTACTTTAACATCCTCCAATGAGTTATCGGAAGTTTTTAAAGTATTAATTGCTATTACCGCAGTGCAATTCCTGGATAATAATATCCTGATGCCACGTATAGTAGGCTCCAAGGTAAAGATCAATGCACTGGTGAGTATTGTGGGGGTTATCGCCGGCGGTTCGTTGGCGGGAATTTCCGGCATGTTTTTATCGCTGCCGATTATTGCCATATTAAAAACCATTTTCGATCATACGGATGCATTTCACCACTGGGGCGTTTTACTCGGCGATGAACGCCCGGGATTAAGTCCGATGAACAACGCCGTAGTAAGGCAAACCAAAAAACACCTGAGAAAACCTCCTGATAGCCCTCTCCAGGAAACAGAGAAGGAAGAGTGATCATTAATTAGCGATCTGTACAACGGTTAACGATTACGTGATGCCGCCAAATGGATAAAAAATTCCAATGACCCGGGATTTTTTATGGAGCCTGTATTTACAGATTGTTCAGCAGACCTGCCCATTAATATTTTTTTCACAGGTATCTCCATTTTTTTACCACTGATGGTATAGGGAATATCTTTTACAGCGATAATTTCATCCGGCACATGCCGCGGAGAATAGGCATTGCGCAATGCTTTCTTAACTGCATCTTTTACAACATCAGTTAAAGCAGCGCCTTCTTTCATCACTACAAATAAAGGCATATAGTCGCCGCCACCGGGCAGTTCAATATTTACGATGAGACTGTCTTTTATTTGTTCAATCGTATCTACCGCCCTGTAAATTTCCGCCGTTCCAATCCGTACCCCCTGCCTGTTGAGCGTGGCATCGGAACGTCCGAGAATAATTACGCCATTTTCGGGAGTAATCTTCACCCAATCGCCATGGCGCCATATACCGGCGTAGGTTTCAAAATAACTGGAGCTGTATTTTTCGAAACGAACATCATCCCAAAAAAATACAGGCATGGAAGGCATGGCATGTGTAATCACCATCTCCCCTACTTCATTCCATACTGCATTGCCCTCTTCATCAAAAGCATATAACGCACAACCCAGGGCACGGCATTGAATTTCGCCCCCGTACACCGGCAGCAGGGGACAACCACCGGCAAAAGCGGTACAAACATCCGTTCCTCCGCTCATGCTGCAGAGCCATATATCATTTTTTATTTTTTTGTATACATAATCAAACCCCTCCGGCGGGAGGGGTGAGCCGGTTGAACTTACAGAACGCAATGGGGATAAGTCGCCATACTCACCCGGAACAATACCCGCTTTTAAACAGGCCATGATAAAAGGCGCGCTTGTGCCAAAATGATGCACAGGAGCCTGTATCGCCAATTGCCATAATACCCTGATATCGGGGTAGCCCGGACTTCCGTCGTACAAAACTATAGTGGCGCCCACGAGCAGGGCGGCATGAAGGTAATTCCACATCATCCATCCGGTAGTGGTGAACCAGAAAAAATTTTCACCCGGATGTACATCGTTGTGAAAAGCCAGGTATTTATAATGTTCGAGCAATACGCCTCCGTGACTATGCGTAATGGCTTTAGGCGTACCCGTTGTGCCCGACGAATACAATATCCATATAGGGTGACTGAACGGAACGGGCGTAAATTGCAGCCCGGTATTTGTAGTTTGCATTACTTCGTTCCAGCATATTGTGCCGGGGATTGCCTGCACATCAGCCTCTTCACCTGGAATCAGAATTAACTTCGAAACCGTTGATAAACCTGCCTTAATTGTTTCCACTTCCTTTTTCCGGCTAAACCATTTTCCATTGTAGGCATACCCGTCTACTGCGATTAATATCTTTGGTTCAATTTGTAAAAAGCGTTCCATTACACTTCCGGCTCCAAAATCGGGCGAGCAACTACTCCATACCGCCCCCACAGCCATAGCAGCTAAAAGTCCAACCGTAGCTTCAGGAATATTAGGAAGATAGGCAGCGATCCGGTCGCCGGGCTCAATACCCTGCTGCACAAAAAACGCCTGCAGAGCAGCCACTTTTTGCTGCAATTCGTCCCAACTGATGGAAGTGAGGGGCTGGCGTTCCGATTGAAATAACATGGCAGGACATTCAGTTGTAGCATTACGGAAAATGTGCTCTGCATAATTCAATGTGCTTCCTTCGAACCATTGGGTATGCGGCATTGGGTGATCACTCATCACTTTTGTATACCCGGTATGATGAATGATGTTGAAATAATCCGAAATGCTCTGCCAGAAATCCGGTTCGTTTTCAACAGACCAGTTCCATAACGCGGCATAGCTATCGAAATTCAGTCCACGCCGTTCTTTCAGCCATCCCATGTACTGCGTAAGGTTAGCGTTTTGTTTAAATGCCTCAGAAGGTTTCCATAGCTGAGATAATACATTACGGTCCATCAAGCTATCGAATTAGGGGCTGTATATTGAAAATTCTTTAGGCTTCTGTATGTCCGAGAAAGACTGTCACTTCTTTCCATAGCTTTAAAAATATTCCAATGATTCATTACGAATTCCATTAAACGCCCATTATAATTAGGTCCAATTTTCGCGTTGCTATTAAGTGGAACTACATCCTCCCTGATAGCCCTTTTTCGGCATTTTCTAACCAGATTTATCAAAACTTGTTTTGGGTCTGGTATCAATTCTGGATTTGAGGGGAAATGTAATTTTGGAACGTTGAGATATGCTGCAAATCCTTCAATGTCTGAAAGTAGCCAAGCTTCTACTTCTCTGACAGCAACCCTGAATATGAGATTTGGTTGAACAGGTTGAACCAACCATGTGTTTTTAACAAATGGTGCACAAGAATGATTATCTAAATCTGTTAATACAAAAAAGGTTGTAGCAATCGCAGCTTGGTTAAACCCATTAATGTTTGATTTTATATACCCAAAGCCATGTGCATTGTAAGATATTCCCAAATAATATTTATTTCCGAAATCGTTCAACAGTTTGATCATAACAAACTCACTAAGCTCATCTTCAAAAACTAGATTAACCGGTATGCTCATTTTTAAAATAAGGTTAGCTGATTAATGTTTCGGGGTTTAGTGCGAGGTAAAATTGCGTCTCCCGGAGATATGCCCCCTTCCAACATAGCTTTAATGTCAGGAATACTAGAAGCCGTTTTAACTAATGTTCCTTCATGAGTCGGTTCAAGTAGTAGTATCTCATCTAGGGAAATTCCCCTATCATTTAATAGATCTGTGCTATGCGATGTTAATATGATTTGACGCCTTCTGGGCTTTTGGAGATTGAATATAAGTGAAGGTATTTTTGCCACTATAGCTCCATTTAATGACAATTCAGGCTCTTCCAAGAGTAATAAACTGTCTCCTTCTTGTAAAGACCACAATAAACCTATAAGCCTTAATGTCCCATCGGAAAATTGGTCTTCCCTTTGTTTTCCAGCCTTCGGTCTCCAGTGCTCATAAACAGCTTCTAAATGAGGACGTCCGCTTTCCTCAGTATAGTTGAACTCTTTAAATTGGGGTACTGCTATCTTTAATGCCTTCTCAATTTTTTTTAACCAGGCCTTTCTGGTTTTTTCATTAACCTTAGAAATACGATCAAGAAATCCTTTCCCAAATGGGTCTCCGGGCAGATCTGGACCTGTAAAAGAAAGAGGATGTTTTAACAATTGAGGAAGCAAATGGAGGTATACAATATTTTCCAAATATTTATTTATTTCTCTGAATTTTTTGTTAGCATTGATTTGTTCAAGATGCGTCTGAATAAGTCTCTCTCGATCCTTTTTATCTTCTTTATCCGGTCTATCCAATATTAATTCATTATTACTCCAAACTTTTTCGTGGGTTAAATATGGTAATCTATACCCCCGCGTTTCTTGTTTTATTCCAATTGAATATATAAACAATGGCTTTGACTCACCAAATTCTGACAAGTGGATTTCGATTTCCACGTCGGGAAATGTGCGAGCGGCCAGGCATCTTATTTTCGAAATCCCACCCCGATCTGTGACCGCTTTTTGCAGCCCTCCTCCAGGTTTAGCAATATCTCGCAAAAAACGAAAGACATCTAAAAAATTGGATTTGCCAGATGCATTCGGACCCACTACAAAAACCCGATCCTGTAAAACCACGTCTATTTCTTTAAAATTTTTCCAATTCTTTAATATTAGTCGAGATATAATCATTTTTTCTACAAGTTTATTAAATCAAAATTTCACTAATCCCTCACAATTATTGACCGCTCTACCCATCCCCTCTAAATGTAGTTAATTACCGGGTAAAAATGGCGGCAGTATAATTAAAAATATGCATAATTATGTATGGCGACCGCCAACCTTCTATATTTAGTCTTATGGCTAAACTTCTTGCCGTTAAAAGTCATCCAAAAAGCAAAGATGTACAACTTTTAGGCTATTGCATGTAACTTTACCGCAAGAACGTGGTCTATATAAAAACAACACTTTTTTACTTGAAAAAAAGCTTACTCACACCTGTTGTATTGCTCTGCTATTTTACCGTTCCTGCTCAAAAAGCAGACAGCATCTATTTCAACCTGTATACCGATAGTTTGAAAAAAGGCACGTATAATTACATTAATGTGGAGGGCAAATTAGTCAATGGAAACATACGCCCTTTAGACAGCACCCAGTTGATCTTTTCCGCATCTTACGGAAAGTTTTCCGGCAACAGTCTCTGGTTACCTGTTGATGCAAATGTAGAGAAAGTGGATATTACTGTAAAAACCTGCCAAAATCCTTCGCAGGCTATTTACCGCACCATCTATATTAAAAAGAAAGCCGATGATGAAAAATTGAAAACAGTTGAAGAAATAATGGCGGAAAAGCCTAATGCTGGTAAAAAAAGAAAAGAGTAAAACTAAGTAACGGGCCTTTAGTGTTGTATTTTTGGAGAACATTTCGATGATATGAAAGCTGTAATTACCATAGAATATTGCCCTCAATGCGGATGGTTGCTGCGTGCAGCCTATATGGCGCAGGAGTTGCTGACTACTTTTTTGGGTGAGATTAAAGCCGTAACGTTGCTCCCCTCAGATACGCCCGGGCGCTATACCATCAGCATTAACGGCAACATTGTTTTCGACAGAAAAACGGAAGGCCGTTTCCCGGAAATAAAAGAACTGAAACAATTGGTGAGAGATATCGTAAGTCCGGGAAAAGAATTAGGACATTCGGATAAGAAATAAAATTCCGGCAGCACCCGCACTCCGGCATATCATACCACAACAAAATTTCCTCTCAGTTTTAAACAAACCACGTTTCCTTTCAGCAAGGCCGCAACAACAGATAAACCGCTGCTATCAATGCTGTAGTTAATAGTTGCTTCAATAACAGGAGATTCGCCGGGAACAATGAGGGAGAGAAATTTGATATGATCGGCTTTTTGTAATTGCAGCGACTTACCGAGCACCTCCTCCAGTAATTCTTTGATGATTTGCACCATGCATACACCAGGTACCACAGGCCGACCAGGGAAATGTCCGTTAAATATGGGATGGGCAGGATTTATTTCAAGCGTTGCCGTAACAACTCCCGGTTCATTGTTGATAGACCTGGTATAAAAAAAATCATTGATCAGCATGATCGTATATCCGTTTTAACTCAATAGTAAAATCAAAGTTATTATGTTTTATGCCCATAGTGTCCGGTATCCCCATCTTGTACCCTCCCGCAACAGCCTCCATCACTTTTTTCCTGCTGCTGCCCCTTTCCATACGGATCAATTTGCTACACAAACTGTCGGTTATATAATAGTAATAATCTTCCCTGTGTTGAAAAACATGGTAATAATCGCTTCCGCCCTTCAGCGTATTTGATGAGACCGAACCGATATGCTGCATAAGAATTAGTTCAAAATCTTTGCGCAGCGTTTTGATCACCGCCTTCTTATCCATCTGTTCAATGATATGATATACGATGAATTCATCGCCTTTAAAACCAAAGTCAAAGAAACTAAAGCCCGCTTCATTTGTAAACACCATGCGGATGCTGCTATCCGGCATTGCTTTAATAATGAGCAAACCGCTCAGGTGTTTCCCCACCACATCCACCCTGGCGCTGTATAGTGCCCGTGAAAATGAAGGCTTGAACGACTGCACACAATTCGCCTGGGCATCAATCTTCTGCATTTTCTGATATGCAGAAGAACAGGCCGCTACACCCAGCAGGCAACTAATGAATAGTAAACAACGCATCGGAAAGGGCGGTATTCAATTCACGGTTAACGAAGCTGATAATGGTATTGTCGCCCGAAGGCTCATGCATTTCAATTTTCGACACGGCATCGTCCTTTTTATCAATGATGAGATTGATGTTTTTGAAAAGTGATTTCATATTCTTATTAACAGGGGTCAGTTCCGCCAGGAAGCTATTACTACCTTCAAATATCCGGGTGGTAAAATCGCTGCTCTGCAACGCCTTTCCCTGCACGCATTCCACAATCACCTTATTGATCTGCTGAAACAGCTTGTTGGATTTGGCCGAAATCTTATTCTCCTTCTGGTTATCTTTCACATAGATGTCGTTGCCATTAATAATCATGAGGTATTGAAAGGGACTGGTATACTCCATGCGCACCCTATTCTCTTTTCTGAACCAGAACTTTCCCTTCGACACAATTTTATCGGCCAGCATACTCAGGTTCTTTTCCTGTACAAAATCACTTTTAATGGTATTGGTTTTTTGTGATGCGGTAGCAAACCGGTTTAAAAACACCGCATCATCGGCAAGCAATTTATACCCCGGGTATTGCGCAGCCGCAATCATTGTTGCCAAACATAATACTCCTGTTACAATCACTTTACGCATAGGGCTTCAAATTAAGTAATTTGTCCAACCGCACAATCTCATACCCTTTTTGCTTTGCCTCCTGTATAAACGCAGGAAGTATGCCCAGCATCGCTTTGCTGGTATCGTGAAATAAAATCACCGCCCCGGGTTTTAACGATCCGGTAACCTTTGCCAGTAATTTACGCTCATCTTTAATAACCGTATCCAACGACCGGATGCTCCATCCTATGGCAACAAAATGATTTCCTTTAACCGCCTTTTTCAGGTTGGGGTTGGTAACCCCATATGGTGGCCGGAATAAAGAGGGTTGAACACCGATAATTTTTTGCACTGCATTATTCATCATCCGCAGATCGGTATACATTTTTTGGGCCGAAAAAAGATCGAACCACATGTCGTGCGAATAACTGTGATTGCCGATAAGGTGTCCCTCGTCATACACCTGCTTCAGTAGTAATTCGTTCTCCACAACACGCTTACCAATACAAAAAAAAGCCGCCGGAACATTCTGCTCTTTCAAAACCTTCAGGATATCCGGGGTATACTGTGGAACCGGGCCATCATCAAAACTGATGGCAATTTGCTTTTTGCTGGTATTGGCGAATGAAACGGTTTTGAAATAGAAGTTTGCTCTCATATTATAACTGCCATAAAAAAGGAGCGCCAGGTAAGCCGCAAACAGTATAAGGAAAAAGTATACCGGAATTTCATAAAAAAAATGATACCCGATCATACCGATCAGCAATGTGATAAACACGATATTGATGGTATTAAAATTCAGCATGCCGAAAGAAGATATAATGCGTGGTATACACGCTGGTAGTGATTATAGATGAGTACGTGCTGCGGCGGGTTTTCGGGCGTTTCCGCCTCTGCAGGTTGCGTTAATTTTCCCGTTTTGATCATATTGGCTCCAAGCCACAGCGCAAACGCAGATGCAGTGGGATACTCGCCACACAGATGTTTAAAGGGAATACAGGTTTTCCCGGTAAATAAGGTTTGCTGCAATTGCCCGAATACGGCATCATTGTGGATATCGCCATTGTTACCGGTTATCACTACATCAATATCATCCAGTCCTGTATCATGCGCCGATAAGAATGATTGAATGTTGGTGGCAATATCATTAACAGCGCCCGGTTTATAAAAAGTATGCAATCCATTCAATTGCGCATAGTCGTTACCGGAAGCATTGCGCGACAATACAAAAAAAGCAGCGCCTTCTCCTGCTATCGTTCCCTTCGAAGGTTCATCATACAATTTCAGATTGGAATCAATATGCTTTTTGTACAGTCCAAAGCGGCTGAGCAATGTATAACTGGCATCGGTCATTTCGTCTACCCCCCCCACCAATGCACTTGAAATTTCATTTTCATTTAATAAAGTGATGGCATCGAGTAAGGCGCTTTCAAAAGAGAAGCCGGAATGAACAAAAGTATTATTATAGTGATGGCATTTCAGCAACAATGCAATTTGCGCGGCTACCGTATTGTGGGTTGATTGTATAAAAGCCGTAGGCGTAAGCAATTCTTCGTTGTTCTGTATCATTTTGGTAAGAAACAATTCAGTGTCGGCAAGGCAACCATAGGCGGTTCCGGTAATAATAGCGTCCGGCATTTCCGTTGCCGACGAATTCAGGCAATCCATTGCCGCGGCCACTCCCATCTTAATAATACGGCTCATTCGCCGGATCATTTTCGGATCAATGAGCTGCGCATAGTCCGGCTCAATGCAATGTAACCGGTTGCCAGTGTATACCGCAGGTTGTCTCAAAAGTTCATCGAAAGATGCCTGGGGAGATATGCCTGCTGCAGACTGGATAAACATGGCTATTCAAGCTTTTGAAAAAATGAGTGATGAACAATTACCACCGAACCCAAAAGAATTGGAGAGTACGTGATTTATTTTCTGTGCTTTCCGCAGTACGCTTTCGGGAGCGAAAGGCAATTCACTCATTTGCATTTCGAAACGCAGGTTAGGATAAATTAAGCCATGTTGTATTGCCAGTGTTGAAAAAACCGCTTCAATGGCGCCGCTGGCGCCCAGCGTATGCCCGGTAAATGATTTAGTGGAACTCATGGGCGGATAGCGCTTTTCAAACAACAATTGTATAGCCGTTCCTTCGGCAATGTCGTTGTTTTGCGTACCCGTGCCATGCAGGTTAATATAATCAATCGCTTCGGGCTGTAGGCCGCTTTGCTGCAGCGCTCCTTTCATGGCCAGGTACGAACCCGTGCCACCGGGAGAAGAAGCCGTTTGATGATACGCATCATTGGCGTTACAATATCCGCTCAAGGTACAAACCGGGTAAGCCTTAAGCGTGGCGGCCACCTTTTCCGAAACCAGCACCACATACCCTGCGCCTTCACCCAGGTTCAACCCTTTGCGATGTTCATCAAAAGGTTTGCAATACTGCTGGTCTAATATCATCAGGGTATTGAAACCATTGAGCGTAAATTTAGTGAGCGCGTCCGTTCCGCCGGCTATTACTACATCCAGCATATTTTGCCTGATAAGCCTTGCGCCAAAAAAGATAGCGTTGGCCGAAGAAGAACAGGCCGTGCTGATGGTAGATACATAATTTTTAACGCCCAGCCTGTCGGCCACCAAACCGCTGGCAGCGCCGCATTCGTGGTGAACAACATCCCGCAACCGTCCTTTGCGGGGATCGGCTAAAAAAGAAGCGAAAAAGTTTTCAGTTTTATCCATTCCACCCACTGTATTGGCAGAGATAAATCCTGTTCGCAGTTGATCAAAGTTGCCGATGGCGGCCTCAGCCACCGCTTCCTGCGCCGCAATAGCAGAAAGTAAAGCAGTACGGCTGATATGAGCTGGCATACCAGCCAGTTGCGCTAATTCCTCATTCGTCATTTTCACTTCGGCAACAGGCAATCCCTGGCTATGCGCCGACTGGAGATAGCGCATTTTACCCATTCCCGCTCCGGAGTTTTCCAACGCGGCAAGGTTTTCGCCGATATTATTTCCGATAGCCGAAATCACACCACTGCCTGCAATGAAAACGGGATTGGTCATTGTTTCAGATTAGAAGAGTTGAGCGTCGAAACATGCCTCGGTTTGCGCAGTGGTACCTGCTCCTATGAAACGTGTGTTATACACTACACCGTTTTAGGCTGATGTTCAACAATATATTGCGCCATTGTTCGCACAGAACGAAATACACTTTGTCCTTCGTCCGCATTGGCCAGTTTAATTTTATACTCCTGCTGCAACAGCACAATCAGTTCCAGGGCATCGATAGAATCAAGTCCCAGTCCTTCCACAAAAAGCGGTTGATCGTCGCCGATATCTTCCGGTTTTAAATCTTTTAAATTCAATTGTGCAATGATCTGTCGCTTCAGATCAGCCATTAATTTCTCCATTTGCTAGCTCGTAAATTTGATGAATATGATCAATATTAAATGCCAATGCTTTTCCTGTTGTATGTTTTTCAACCAGCCAAATCACCGCCTTATAGTTATCGCCCAAACATTCTACCCAACCGCATATGCAGACGTCGGCCCGGTTCCTGTTCAGCAGGTCCTGCACATAAAAATGCATAAACGGGGCATCGAACCGGTCGCTCACAAAAAAAGCATTCTCCCCCTTACAACGATGCCGGATGCTGATTTCACCAATTACAATATTAGGTAAAGTATATACAAATTGGGCAGGACTGGGAATGTTTTTAACAGATTCAAAATAATGGAGGTCGGCGTTCAGGCTGGAATTGGCGTTACTGAACACAATACCGATTTTCGCAGCACTGTATTCATCTGCGATCTGCCTCTCCTGCAACAGTACTTCGGCAGCTAAAAAACCAAGCTGACATAAGCTATCCATTTTATAAAACTTAGGATAGTCTATCGTGAAATGTTTGTATGCATTCAAGAAAAACCCGTTGCAACCTGCGCCTGTATCATCCCTGAACAATAATACTCCGTTCTTATGTATACACTGAGCGGCAATAGAAGTATATGCTGTAATATATGTTTCGGGTATTGTCAATATATCGTCTATAAAATAAGATCGTTAACCATACATGCGCTTCAATAATACTCTTCTCCTCATTTAGCTATCAGGCGCCAAAAATATTATAAAGGCGTTAATTACATACATTTTCTTCCAGTCCCCATAATAACCCGCACAAAGCCTACATCTTATCATCCTGCTATCTTGCCATCTTACCATCTTACCATCTTACCATCTTACTATCTTACCATCTTACTATCTTACTATCTTACTATCCTAATCTCCGGTCTGTTCTTGTTTTCCTGAAACTGTCCCGCATTTCGATCAATCCGGCCAATTTT
>CAYMKT010000064.1:0-17743 GCA_964391065.1 uncultured Terrimonas sp.
GGGCAGAGTGAATGAATCGGCAATAGTACGTCCGGTTGGTGAAAGACCAGGGCTAATAAAGTTTGATGTATTGAATGGCGTGATTTTCAGCAACTTTTCATAAAGCAGTTATCATGAAACGCAGAGCAATTGTAAAAGGAATGAGCCTGCTTCCTTTTGGCAGCGCATTTTTGAGCATGCTCCCGGGTAAGTCCTTACTTGCGGCGCCCTCCGGCAAAGCAAAAAGGAACCTCATCAGGGAACTGGGTATCCGCACGTTTATCAACGCCGCAGGCACCTACACGGCGATGAGCGCTTCGCTTATGCATGATGAAGTAGTAGAGGCGATAGAACAAAGTGCAAAGGAATTCTGCATGCTCAATGAGGTGCAGGATAAAGTGGGAGAAAGAATTGCGCAAATGGTGCATGCAGAAAGTGCGATGGTTACCGCCGGTGCATTTTCGGCACTTACACTGGGGATGGCCGGGATCCTTACCGGAACCGATAAGGAAAAAATAAAACAGATTCCACATCGCCTGGAAGCGTCGGGTATCAAGTCGGAAGTTTTATTACAGAAGGCACATTATGACGGCTATGAGCATGCGCTGTACAACACCGGTGTAACCATTATTCCGGTGGAAACGGCTGAGGATGTTGACAAAGCCGTGAATGAAAAAACAGCATCAATGCATTTTTTGAATTACACGGCAACGGAGGGGAAAATGATGCATGAAGAGTGGCTGCGGTTGGCCGGTAAGCACAATTTGCCTGCCACCATCGACATAGCAGCAGATATACCTCCGGTATCCAATCTCTGGAAATTTAATGATATGGGATTTAGTTTTGTGGCCCTCTCCGGCGGAAAAGCCCTGCGTGGGCCGCAAAGCACAGGATTGCTTATGGGTAAAAAAGATATTGTTGCCGGCGCCAGGTTAAACAATTCTCCAAACGGCCTTACCATTGGCAGGGGGATGAAAGTAAACAAGGAAGAAATGCTGGGCATGTATGCCGCGCTTGACAAGTATATTAACCAGGACCATGAAAAGGAATGGAAGATGTGGGAGAAGAGCATTGACCTTATTAATAATGCCATCAGGAATATCAATGGAGTTGAAACCTCCATTGTTGTTCCGCCTATTGCAAACCATACGCCTACTTTACATGTAGTGTGGGATAAAACAAGAATAAAAATCACAAATGAAGATTTTATGGAAAGGCTGCGGCGCGGCAACCCGTCTATTGAAGTGATCGGCAATAAAGAAGGTGGGTTTAATACAACTGTATTTATGTTAAAGCCGGGCGAGGACAAAATAGTTGCAAAGCGGCTTAAAGAAGAATTCTCTAATGCAGGATAGCGATCATTTTGGTTATGCTTATCTGCTGATGAATTGATCCACAATGGATAAGTAATAAAACTACTTGTTAAAAGACTGGCTAAAAACAACTATTATTCACGTATTTATCAACTCAAAAATTTACAAAAATGAAAGCAGAAAGAAGATCAGTCATCAGGAAATTATTTACATCGGCCGCAGCATTTGCAGGACTTGGGTTTGCCGCAAAGGCAAACAATAACGGAAGCCCCGGTTCCGAAAAGGTTGTGAACAACGTAACCCATTTTCAGGACACACCTTTATTTTCCGGGTCTACCCGGCATGGAGATATCGTTTATATCGCGGGTAAGGGTGCACATGTGGCGCCATTCGAAATTAAGGCGCATACCGATATAGTGCTGAAAGAACTGGAGGCAGAACTGATCAAAGCTGGCTCCTCAATGGAAAAGGTGTTGAAAGTGACCGTATTTCTGAATGATATCGCCGACTATAAAGCAATGAACGAAGTATACAAAGGCCGTTTTGGGAAAAAACCGCCTGTTCGTACAACCGTGGCCGTTGCCAAAGGTGGCGTTCCGGGCGATTCTCTTGTTGAAATGGATTGCATTGCCTACGTATAAACAACTGCAAATGGGCATTGCCATACCTTTTAAACAACCATTATGAAACGAAGAGAAAGCCTTAAGAATATATCCCTGCTTCCTTTTGCCGGCGCCCTGGCAGGTACTATCGCTCCTTCAACTGCAAGCGCGGGTACACAACCTAAAAAGCGGGACCTGTTTAAGGAACTGGGTGTTACCCCGGTAATTAATGCCGGAGTAACAATGACTTTCCTGTCGGGGTCGCTCATGATGCCGGAGGTACTGGAGGCTATCCAGTCAACTGCGCACGATTTCGCAAATATGTATGAACTACAGGACAAGGTGGGTGGCAGGATTGCGGAGATGCTGCATTGCGAAGCGGCGATGGTAACCTCCGGGGCTTCATGCGCAATTCTTCTGGGTACTGCGGCAGCCATCACCGGAAAAGACGAGGAAAAGATGAAGCTTCTTCCCAACCTCCCCGGGCCACGCCCCGAGGTGATCATGCAAAAAAGTCACCGGTATCTCTTCGACCAGGCGGTTACCACTACCGGCGCCAGGATCATTGAAGTGGACGGCGCGGATGCAATGGAAAAAGCCTTCAACGGCAATACAGTAATGACACTTTTTTTCAACGCGGCGGGCAAAAGCACCGTCACTCATGAGGAGTTTGTTGCCATTTCCAGGCGGCACGGGATTCCATCATTTATTGATGCAGCAGCAGACGTACCGCCGGTAGACAATCTTTTCAAGTTTCAGAAAATGGGTTTTGATCTCGTTACTTTTTCAGGAGGAAAGATGATCCGCGGACCGCAAAGCGCGGGTTTGTTGTTCGGAAGAAAAGAGCTGATTGAAGCTGCTAAACTGAATCACAGTCCGTATGAAGCCCCCATAGGAAGACCAATGAAAGTGAATAAGGAAGAAATGTTTGGCATGTATGCCGCGTTGAAATCTTATCTCGAGCGTGATCATGAAAAGGAATGGCAGGAATGGCTTGAACGCGTTGCCCGTATTAAATCGGTAGTAGAAACTGTGCCGGGCGTAACCGGGGAACAATATATTGATGCGGGACCGGCCAATGCTTTTCCAAGCCTTCACGTGAGTTGGGACGAACAGCGGGTAAAGATTACGCCGAAGGAAGTGCAGGCGGCATTGAAGAGTGGCACGCCCAGCATCGTTGCCAACCTTGCATCCAAAGATGACAGAAAGTTACTGAGTGTGGGAGTGGTTCTTTTAAAGCCTGATCAGGTGAGCATTGTAGCCGGCAGGTTGAAGGATATCTTACGAAAGGCGGTTTAACTGCTCCTGTGGCGCTAAATGAAATGGCGCATATTCCTAAACGTTATTAGTTTGGATTGTTGAGCAGTACTATTGCAGTTAATCAGTCTCGGAAAAATAATGATGATCCTGGTTAAACGCTGCGTGCAGCCAATACATATAAAGCAAGCGATAACAGACCACAACAAACAATAAAATTTATGAGAGATAAGCAAAATAACGTTAGCCGGTTGCTCATTATTTTTTTCCTTTTATTGCAGTCGGCGCTTGCTGCTAACAGCTATGCACAATCGTCCTCAGAAGGTTCGCTGTTTGTTTCTTCCGTCTTTACAGTTGCCGGAGGTTTTACCAGTGGTGTTGAAGGCCCATCAGTTGATAAGGCGGGAAATGTATACGCCGTTAATTTTTCCAGGCAAGGTACAATAGGGCAGGTAACCGCCTCCGGCGCGGCTGGTATTTTTATCGAATTACCCGAAGGAAGTATTGCCAATGGCACGAGGTTCGATAGCAAGGGTAACATGCTAATCGCCGACTATACCAGGCATAATATCTTCAGGGTGGATATGAAATCAAAACGAATCAGCATTTTGGCAAATGCGCCACAGATGACCCAGCCCAATGATCTTGCGGTAGACAGCAGGGATCGTGTTTACGCAAGCGATCCGGATTTCAAAGAAAATAAAGGGCGTTTCTGGCGTATTGATCCCAACGGTGAAGTGAAGTTGCTCGATAGCCTCGGCCCCGCCAACGGAATTGAAGTGAGCCCCGATGAAAAAACAATTTTCATCGGTACCGGCCGGTCGGTTTGGGCTTACGATCTGTCATCCGGTGGTGATGTAAGTAACAAGCGTCTGTTGATTGAGTTTCCTGATTTTGGAACGGATGGCATGCGTTGCGATGTGGACGGCAATTTATTTGTAGCCCGCATTGGCAAAGGCGTTGTGGCAAAAGTTTCACCCACAGGTGAGCTTTTGAAGGAAATAGCGTTAACAGGAAAAAAGCCAACCAACGTGGCATTTGGCGGCAAGGATGGCTGCACGGTTTATGTTACATTGATGGACCAGGGTAACCTTGAAAGTTTTAGAGTAGACAGGCCCGGCCGCGAATGGAAAATGCAGCATAAAAAGAGGTAAGGTGATTGTTAGACCGGTTTGTAAACAGAAGAATAACCAGGCGTGTATACCACAATTGCGTTGTGTTTTTTACGATAGCGTATATTAAACCCGTATAATGAATTATAACAATGATAAAAATATATTGTTTACTTTTTTTTCTTTCAATATTTGGTGAGCATTCCACCTATGCACAGCGTTATGACATAGTGATACAGGGCGGTCATGTGATTGATCCCAAAAATAATATCAATGGATTGATGGATGTTGCGATCAAAGATGGAAAAATAGCTTTGGTTGCTTCAGGTATCGATGGCAAAGACGCGTTACAGGTGGTAAACGCCAGAGGTATGTATGTAACGCCCGGACTTATCGATATACATACCCATGTTTTTTATGGAAACCATCCCGATCAGTATTTGATGGATGCTACCAGCGCTGTGGTACCCGATGGGTTTACATTTCGCGTAGGCGTAACTACGGTGGTCGACGCGGGAAGTTCCGGCTGGCGTACATTCCCCCTTTTTAAAAAGCAGGTAATTGACAGGTCGCAAACAAGGGTTTTTGCCTTTTTGAATATTGTGGGCGCGGGTATGAGGGGCGGTGCATACGAACAGGATACTGCCGATATGGATCCGCAGAAGGCCGCCGATGTTGCCAAATTACACAAAGAAAATATTGTAGGATTCAAAGTGGCGCACTTTGAGCCCGCAGCATGGACTCCGGTAGACAATGCCGTGGCAGCAGGAAAGCTATCGGGTATGCCGGTGATGGTTGACTTTGGCGGAGCCGACGATCATCCACCACTTTCAATAGAAGCGTTGTTTTTTAAGCATTTACGCCCGGGTGATATTTATACCCACACTTTTACCGAATTGGAACGAAGGGAACCGATTGTGGATATAGCAACAAGAAAATTAAAACCTTTTGTAGTGGCGGCGCAAAACAGGGGCATCGTCTTCGATGTAGGATTTGGCGGTGCAAGTTTCGATTTTCAACAGGCTATACCTGCAATGAAGAGTGGCTTTTATCCCAACTCCATCAGCACAGATCTTCATACCGGGAGCATGAATGCCGCCATGAAAAATATGCTCAACATCATGTCGTTTTTCCTGGCTATGGGCATGCCGCTTCCGGAGGTAATCAAAGCGGGCACCTGGAACCCGGCTGTTGAAATAAAACATAGCGAACTGGGGAATCTTTCAGTGGGAACGGTTGCTGATGTTGCCATATTAAATCTCAGAACAGGCGACTTTGGATTTTGGGATAGAACCGGTTATAAAGTTAAAGGCAAACACAGGCTGGAATGCGAGATGACCATTCGTGCGGGCCGCATAGTATACGATTTGAATGGCATTGCCGAGCCGGAAATAGTCAAAAGTGACAAGTGATAAGCATCCCTGATTAATCATTTTAAAATAACACCCTACTATGAGATGGAATGGTTTTACAACGCTTTTTTGTTTTGTAATGCTGATCTTCTTTACAGGATGCGGCCGCCCGGAAGGATTACCACCGGGCGACCCCGGCAATGGCGGACTTTTTTTGCCCGATAGTTTTGAAGCGGTTGTGGTTGTTGATAGCCTGAGTGGCGCTGCCAGGCACCTGGCTGTAAATTCCAACGGCGATATTTATGTAAAGCTTAGATTTCCATCACCGCTGGGTGGAAATGCCGCGCTGCGGGATGAGGATAACGATGGCAAAGCAGATGTGATTAAGTTTTTTGATGAATACCAGGATAAAAGCAGTTATGGAACTGCTATGCGGATTTACAATGGCTACCTCTATTTCAGTTCCGTTACCCGGGTCTTTCGGCAAAAATTGACACCGGGCGAATTGGTTCCTGAAAGCGAAATTGAATTGATGCTGACCGATACGCAACCGCCCCGTCAGCACGCTGCCAAACCTTTGGCTTTTGATAAACAAGGTAATATGTATGTACCGTTTGGAGCGCCGTCCGATTGTTGCCAGGTAGAAGACAGGACACCCTTTTCACCCGGAATGGAGCCCTGCCCGATACTGGAGCATAGGGCCGGTATCTGGAAATTCGATGCCAGTAAACCAAACCAGTTTCAGCAGGACGGACAGCGATTCGCCACAGGACTCCGGAGTATTGTTGCTTTAGAATGGAATAATGAGGACAATAATTTATATACTGTAGCGCATGGGCGGGATTATTTGCACTCCACCTGGCCCCGGCACTATTCGGAATGGCAGGGTTCAGTGCTTCCTTCCGAGGTATTCCTGAGATTGAAAGAAGGAACCGATGCCGGTTGGCCATACTATTACTACGACCAGTTAAAGGGCAAATATATGTTGAGTCCGGAATATGGCGGGGATGGCAATAACGAAGGCAAGGGTGCAGCCTATACGCAGCCTGTTGTTGGTTTCCAGGGGCACTTTGCCCCGAATGACCTGTTGTTTTATTCCGGCAACCAGTTTCCTGCACGATATAAAAATGGCGCCTTCATTGCCTTTCATGGTTCTACCAGTAGCTCACCTTATCCCCAAACCGGTTATTTTATTGGCTTTGTTCCTTTTAAAGATGGCAGCCCTTCGGGACCATGGGAAGTTTTTGCCGATGGATTTGCCGGTGTTGATACCATTGTCAATACCAGTGATGCGCGGTATCGCCCAATGGGATTATCGATGGGGCCTGATGGATCCCTGTATATCTCCGAATCGGAAAAAGGTAAGATCTGGCGGGTGATGTACAAAGGAGATGCATCGGGGTTCAGTCCGGCTCAACTATCAGCGATGGATAAGCGAAAACGTGAAAAACCCAATTTGAAGTTACCGGATGAAGTAAAGGATAACCTGGATAGGGAGCACTCTGTTAAGGAAGCGGAATTGTACAACATATATTGCGCTGTTTGTCACCAACGCGATGGAATGGGAAATGATCGGTTTCCTCCTTTAAGTGGTGCTGAATGGGTAACGGGCGATAAGAATGTTTTGATCAACGTTGTGCTCAATGGGCTGGAGGGAAACATTACGGTTAAAGGAAAATCGTACAACAACAGGATGCCAAAGATGGCACTTTTAAGCGATGAGGATATCGCACAAATATTAACCTATATAAGACAGCATTTTAATAGTGCCGGCCCGGTTACAGTTGAGGAAGTAAGTAAAGCCAGGAAGACCCTGGCTGCGGGCACGAAGGATGCAGGTGACAAATAAAAAAATAAAAATCAGTACATGAAAAAATATTTCTTATTTATCATATCAATACTGTTTATTGCTGTCGGTTCGGCGGCCGCCCAAGCCTATAGCATTGTAATAAAGGGCGGACATGTTATTGATGCCAGGAATGGTATTGATGAGGTAATGGACGTTGCCATCGCTGATGGAAAAATTGCGGCAGTGGCCAAAAATATTGACAGCAGCAAAGCCCGGCAGGTTATCAATGCCCGCGGCATGTACGTTGCTCCAGGTTTAATTGATATACACACCCATGTTTTTTGGGGTGTTGAGCCCAACCACCAGTATGCAAACGGAAACCTGGCGATTCAACCCGACGGATTTACATTTCGCAATGGCGTCACTACCATTGTGGATGCGGGAAGTTCAGGTTGGCGCACCTTCCCCGCATTTAAGACCCAAACCATTGATCAATCAAAAACCAGGGTGCTGGCCTTTTTAAATATTGTAGGTGAAGGTATGCGTGGGGGTTATGAGCAGAACGAGAACGATATGGATTCAAAAATGGCTGCGATTGTAGCCAGGCAAAATAAAAATATTATTGTTGGGTTTAAACTTGCGCACTTCGAAGGACACGACTGGACTCCAACCAATAAAGTAGTAGAAGCAGGGAAGCTGGCGGGAGACCTACCGGTGATGATTGATTTTGGCGGAAGCAATCCGCCGCTGCCGATTGAAGAATTGTTTATGAAGCATCTGCGGCCGGGAGATATTTTTACGCATTGTTTCGGACAATTAACTTCCAGGGAATATGTCTACGACCTCGAAACCCAAAAAGTAAAACCATTTGTTTGGGAAGCGCAAAAAAGAGGAATTGTGTTCGATGTGGGATATGGCGGTATCAGTTTTGCATATTCGCAGGCCATTCCGGCGGTAAAAGAGGGATTTTATCCCAATTCCATCAGTACCGATCTGCATGTGGGAAGTATGAATGCGGCTATGAAAGACATGCTCACTACCATGTCAAAGTTCCTGGCAATGGGCATGGATCTCAGGAGTGTTATTACCGCAAGCACCTGGAATCCCGCCAAAGAAATAAAACGCGAAGAACTGGGTAATCTTTCAGTAGGCGCCGGCGCCGATATTGCTATACTCAGTATCAGGAAAGGCAAATTCGGACTGTACGATTATACAGGATACAAGCTGGAAACCGACAAAAAACTGGAATGTGAGCTAACAATAAGGGATGGCAGAATAGTGTATGATCTTAACGGTATTGCCGATCCAATCGTAGCCCCATCCGGCCAGGCTCCAACCCGAAGGTAGGTGGAACATCAGGGGTGAGGTGAATGGATGAGTACAGGAACCTGTTATCGCCGTTAGAAAATATTATTTACATCGATTGAAGGACATAGATTATGGCAGGAACCATTGCTAAGCAACGCTGGATACGTTTGATCCCGATCGCATTCATTACCTATAGCCTTGCTTATCTTGACCGGGCGAATTTTGGATTTGCCGCCGCCGGCGGAATGGCAAAAGACCTTAACATCACTGCCGCCATGTCGTCCCTGCTGGGGTCGTTATTTTTCCTGGGCTATTTTTTCTTCCAGATTCCCGGCGCTTTGTATGCAGCCAACAAAAGTGCGAAGAAGCTCATATTCTGGTCTTTAATTTTCTGGGGCGCGCTGGCAATGGCTACCGGTATGGTCAGTAATGTGAGTTTCCTGATTGTGATCAGGTTTATGCTTGGCGTGGTGGAAAGTGCCGTGATGCCTGCCATGTTGATATTCCTGAGCAGGTGGTTTACAAAATCAGAACGCTCCCGGGCAAACACGTTTTTAATTCTCGGCAATCCGGTAACTATTCTCTGGATGTCTATCTTATCGGGCTATCTCATAGAAGCATTGGGTTGGCGCTGGATGTTCATTATCGAAGGTGCACCTGCGATCATATGGGCTTTTTTCTGGTGGCACTGGATAGACGATAAACCGGGCAGCGCCAAATGGTTAACAGCAGAAGAGAAAAAAAACCTGGAGGAACGCCTGCAGCTTGAGCAGCAAAATATAAAACCGGTTAAGAACTATGCGGAAGCTTTCAGGTCACGGACGGTTATTTTGTTATGCCTTCAGTATGCATTGTGGAGCATTGGGGTATATGGTTTCGTGATGTGGTTGCCGTCAATTCTGAATGCAGCGCCCGACAGCAATATTGTTACCACCGGGTGGCTGGCGGCCGTGCCCTATGTTTTAGCCATTATAGCAATGCTGGCTGCCTCCTATTTTTCCGACAAAACACTGAACAGAAAGTCGTTTGTGTGGCCCTTCCTGTTGATGGGTGCGGTAGCGTTCTATGCTTCCTACCTGGTGGGTGCTGATCATTTTTGGTTATCCTTCCTGTTGCTTGTAATAGCCGGGGGCGCAATGTATGCGCCGTACGGACCTTTCTTTGCGATTATTACAGAAGTGTTACCCAAAAATGTGTCTGCTGGCGCTATAGCTCTCATCAATAGCTTTGGCGCATTGGGCTCCTTTGCCGGGGCCTACCTGGTGGGTTATTTAAACGGAGCCACAGGCGGTTTTGGCGCTTCTTATATTTTTATGTCGGGTTCTCTTTTTCTTTCCGCGTTACTTACAATGATTGTTGTGAAAGAAAAGAAACTGAAGCTCCGGGAGGAATGATATAATAAGTATCGGTGCATCACCTCATTCAATGAATCCTGTCGCCCCTAACCTCTATACTTTGTATCATTTCAGCTTCATAGGCTAACCATTCCGTCCAGCGTTTTCTTACCCGTTCTTTGTCCAGATAGGTTTCCGCCAGGTTAATGAACAACGTGTAATGACCGGCCTCGCTTTCCATAAAACGGCGGTAAAATTTGCGCAGGTATGCGTCATCCAGGCCTTCGCTAAGCCGCTTAAAGCGTTCGCAGCTCCGGGCTTCTATCAATGCCATGGTGAGCAACTGATCTAAAAACCGTTCTTCAGGGCTGCCGCCTTTTTTCTGAAATTCGAGTAACTGGTTTACATAAATATCTTTACGTTGTTTTCCCAGCGACAATCCTCGTTTGTGCAATTCTGCCAACACCAGCCGGAAATGTCCCCATTCCTCGGTTACAATGGGCGACAGTTCAGTTACCAATTTTTCTTTATCGGAATAACGCTGTATAAGCGTGATGCAGGTAGTAGCAGCTTTTTGTTCGCAGTAGGCATGATCGGTGAGGATGGCTTCCAAACTTATTTCCGCCAGGTTCACCCAGCGGGGGTCGGTGGGCAGTTGCAGCCCCAAAATATTCTTTACATCGGTTTCATTCATGGGTTAAAAATAAGTGATTTGAGATTTATGATTAGACATTTGAAATTGGTTTCAGATTCGCTTTGTCTTTGAGTTTGAACCACAGAGACAGGAAGGCACAGAGGGACACGGAGGACAGAATTTGTGGTTTATTGTTTCTGGTTTTCGGAGTTTGAGCATTCGAACGATAATGATTATTGGGTTCATGCATGTTGGTTACTGGTTTTTCTTTCAGATTTCGAGATTTAGATTTCGGGCTTATTTGATTTTTGTTTTTCTTCTTCTGATTTCGGTTTGAACCACAGAGACACGAAGACACAAAGGTTCACAGAGCATACGGTTTGGGCTCACTGTTTCGCATTTCGAATTTCCCGTTTTCGGAGCTTTATTTGGAACTTGCTATTTGGTTCTTGTATCTTTTCTTGTATTTAATTTGCCATTTACCCTCAACCCTGTAATTTTAAACCATGAGAATTGTCTTCTTCTGCCTGTCATTTATCATCACTATCCTGCTGATTGTTTGTCTGGGCAGCCAAACCTGGCTACCGTTACCTTTGGGCAGCTTTTTAAGTCCCCAGCACGGAATATGGCAAAATGCCGAACCGATTCAGCAGGATTTTAACGACAGGCTAAGTTTTCCGCAGCTAAAAGGAAAATCAACGGTATATTTTGACGAGCGATTGATACCCCATATTGTTGCAGACAGCGATGAAGATGCCTGTTTTATCCAGGGATACCTGCACGCCCGGTTTCGCTTATGGCAGATGGAGTTTCAAACCTATGCAGCAGCAGGAAGGATAAGTGAAATTGTGGGAGAACAGGCGGTGAATTACGATAGGGGCCGCAGAAGGATGGGCATGGTATATGCCGCAGAAAACATGTTGAAGGAAATGGAAGCTAACCCCATTTCAAAAGCGCAGATAGATAATTATACGGCTGGCGTAAACGCTTACATTCAATCGCTGCCTGCAAGCCGTTTGCCTGTGGAATATAAATTGTTAGGATATGCTCCCGAAAAATGGAGTAACCTGAAAACCGCACTTTTTGTAAAACAGATGGCTCAAACCCTTTCAGGTTCTTCTGATGATTTGCCCATGACAAAAGCTAAAGCTTTCTTTGGTAAAGAAGCCATGTCAATACTTTTTCCGGATGCAGCCGATTCGCTTGACCCCGTCATTCCCAAAGGCACTTTCTTTCCTCCACCCACAGTAGTTCCGGTTCCCCCGGCCACTGCAGATTCTTTATACCTCAGCAACAGCGTTGCTTTAACCGGTGAATTGCAGGAAGCAGAAAAACCCAATCCCGATAACGGAAGCAACAATTGGGCGGTAAGTGGCAGGTTAACACAAAGCGGTCGGCCTATTCTTTGTAACGATCCGCATCTCGATCTGTCATTTCCGGCTATCTGGTACGAAATGCAGGTAACCACGCCCACGATGAATGCATATGGCGTAAGTTTTCCAGGCGCTCCGGGAGTTATTATAGGCTTCAACGATAGCATTGCTTTTGGGTTTACCAGTTCCGAAAGGGATGTGATGGACTATTATGCGATTCAGTTTAAAGACGAAAGCAAAACTGCGTACAAGTTAAATGGCAATTGGAGCAACAGCCAGCTAAGGGTGGAAACCATAAAAGTGAAAGGGAATCCGGTGGTATACGATACGGTTGCTTACACCGTTTTTGGACCCGTGATGTACGACAAAAGTTTTCCTGCTGCCGACGAGCCGGGAAGCGCTATAGCGCTTCGCTGGAAAGCCCATGACCCTTCGAATGACCTGTTGTTTTGGTATTATTTAGACCGGGCCAAAAATTATGATGATTACCACCACGCACTTCAATATTTTACCTGTCCGGCGCATAATGTTGTATTTGCATCCAAAGCCGGGGACATTGCCATCTGGCACCAGGGTATTTTTCCCGCCAGGTGGAACCGCCAGGGATTATATGTGATGCCGGGAGAAGACAGCAGCTATCTGTGGCAGGGATTTATTCCAATGGAGGAGAACCCTCATATTCTAAATCCGGAAAGGGGTTTTGTGAGCAGCGCCAACCAGCGGCCGGTAGATAGTGCCTATCCTTATTTTATTCCGGGTTATTATGATGAATACCGCGGGATTGCGGTAAACAGAAAATTGTCGGCTATGCAGGGTATTACGCCCGGCGATATGATGAAACTCCAAAATGATAACTACAATGTGTTTGCGGAAACAGCAAGACCGCTATTATTACAATACATCAACGAGGGTAGTCTCAGCGTTACAGAAAGAAAATATCTCGATTTGGTCAGGGGCTGGTCGTTGTACAATAATATCGACGAACGTGGCGCTACCATTTTTAAATTGTGGTACGATCAACTGGAAAAAGAAATATGGAACGATGAATTTGAAAAAGCAGGAGTTACCCGCCTGCGGCCCAAAGAAGGAACATTGATAGAGGCCTTGCTGCGTGATTCCGCTTTCAGTTATATTGACAATGTGAACACCTCCGAAACCGAAACCCTTCCGGATGTGGTTACAAGCGCTTTCAAACAAATCGCAGCTAAAGCCGATTCGCTGAATGCTGCAAACCAGTTAACATGGGGCGTCAATAAAAACAGCAGCATTTACCATTTGCTCGGGAAAACTGTGATGCCTTTCGCGAGAACCGGATTGCCCGTAGGCGGAGGTACACATATTATCAACGCTATGCAGCACAATCATGGTCCAAGCTGGCGCATGGTGGTACAGCTAACCGATGAAACAGAGGCCTATGTAATTTATCCGGGCGGACAATCGGGTAACCCCGGCAGCGCTTATTACGATCAGTTTGTAAACAGGTGGGCGGCCGGCGAATATTATAAGGCCTGGTTTATGAAAAGGGGGGAAGACGATGGCGATCAACTGGTATGGAAGATGGAATTTGACAAACCGTAATGAACAGGAGTAACGATACTATTGCAGCATGGGGTTTACAACAAACGTTTCCCGATAAAATCATTTAAGAAGCCAGCACATGAAATTTATTGTTTCGACTATTGTAACCGCCTTACTGAGCTTTGTTGCCTGCTTATATCTTCCATGGTGGAGTATTGCCGCCGTATCTTTTTTAGTGGCGATAGTGATACTTCAAAAGCCATATCTTGCTTTTATCTCGGCATTTGTAGCGCTGTTCATGCTATGGGGAGGAATGGCCTTGTGGATTAGCGCAGCGAATAGCCACTTATTGGCCGGCAAAATGTCAATGCTGATAATAGAAAGTAAAAGCCCTTTTTTGCTGATCGGCCTAACAGCCCTGATTGGAGCTATCGTTGCCGCTTTTGCTGCGCTTAGTGGTTCCCTGCTTCGCAGATTGGTTTAATGTCCTTTATCTTTTCATTTAGGAACAAAGCCCTATTTTCGTCAGGGAATGTTGTTGCATGAAGAAATTTTTGTTGCTTATCGCCTTTTTTACAGGTGTGCAGCTTTTTACATGGGCTGTGCCGGTTACTGGCACTGTGAAAGACAATATGGGAAATATTCTTCCCTTTGCTTCCATAGTGGTAAAAGGTGGGGTATTAGGAACCACCGCTAACAATGAAGGTCGCTACGTTTTGAATTTGCCTGTTGGTAATTATACTTTGCAGTGCATGCACGTAGGATATAAAATAGCCGAAAAAGAGATAACAGTGCAGCAACAACCACTACAGGTTGACTTTTCCCTTTTTTTACAGGAACTCACTTTAAAAGAAGTTATAGTGGGAAATGGCGGCGAAGATCCTGCATACGA
This sequence comes from uncultured Terrimonas sp., assembly GCA_964391065.1. Taxonomy (GTDB): domain Bacteria; phylum Bacteroidota; class Bacteroidia; order Chitinophagales; family Chitinophagaceae; genus Agriterribacter. Next base: position 14,464 of record CAYMKT010000064.1, read on the forward strand.
AATTATACGGCAGGCCATCAAAAAACGCCCTTTCTATAAAAACCAGTTGGATGCTTTTCAATGCCAGGTATATATTAAAGGGCAACTCCGGCTGAAAGATTATCCGAAAGTTATTTTCGGACAAAAAGTTGATTTCGCAGACGGCGATACCGGAAAAAATAAGATCATTTATCTCTCCGAAACGATTGGTACCTATTCCTTTCAAAAGCCCGAAAACGAAAAGGTAGAGGTAACATCCACAAGGGTAAGCGGTCAGGCTGAAGGATTTGGTTTCAGCAGTCCGAGGTATATCACTTTTTACGAAAACAATATCGAAATCAGTAAAGCGCTCAATCCCCGCGGTTTTGTTTCCCCGATAGCCGATAATGCGCTGAACTTTTATAAGTACACTTACATGGGCAGTTTTACAGAAAACGGCCGCCTGGTGAATCGTATAAAGGTAACGCCCAAACGAACTTATGAGCCATTGTTCAGTGGATACATTAGTATTGTGGAAGACGAATGGAGAATACACAGCGTAGACCTCCTGCTAACCAAACAATCGCAAATGGAACTGGCTGATACATTGCATATAGAGCATCTTTACGTTCCTGTTACCAAAGATGTGTGGATGATACATAGCCAGGTATTGTACCCGGCTGTTAAAATGTTTGGCTTTGATGCGAAGGGAAGTTTTGTAACCATTTATTCCGATTATGAGCTCCATCCAAAATTTAAGAAAAATTTCTTCAATAATATTATTCTTAAATACGATACAGGCTCCAATAAAAAGCCAAGAACCTATTGGGAAGATGTTAGACCCGTTCCGCTTTTGGATGATGAAATAATGGATTACCTGAAAAAGGATAGCCTCGAAATTGTACGTCGCGATCCGGATTATCTCGATTCCATCGACAGGAGGAATAACAGGTTTACTGTTAGCGGGATTTTACTTTTTGGTCAAACATTTGAAAAGCAAAGCAGGAAAGCATCATTCCGTTATCCGCCACTAATTGAAATAACAAATTTTAATACGGTAGAAGGGTTTAATGTAAACTTGGCCCCTACCTATACCCGTATATTTTCTGAAACAAGTAATATTGCTTTTACTCCAACGGTAAGATACGGATTTACGAACCATCACCTCAACGCTGATTTTTCGGGGAAATATGCGTTTGGAAAATGGCTGCGGAATGCGGTGTCGGTTTCCGGCGGTAAAAAAATATTCCAGCTCAATAATGACAATCCTGTCCGGCCAATTGTAAATACCTACAGTACTTTATTGTTCGGGAATAATTATCTTAAAATATATGAAGCATGGTTTACTGAAATGGCTTTTGCCCGTGGCGTAAGTGAGGGCACAACCATTAAAGCGAAACTGAGCTACCAGGACAGGATTCCGCTTGAAAATACGGATGACACCTATTGGGGAAGTGATAAAAACAGCGGCAAAAGAACGCCTAATTATCCATTAGAACTCACTACGGAGAATTTTAAACGGCACCAGGCTTTTGTTGCTTCATTTACAGTAAGCTACCAGCCCGGAACAAAATATGTGCAGCTACCCGAGCGGAAAATCAACCTCGGATCAAAATACCCCAAGTTTACAGTAAGCTATGCAAAGGGTTTTTATGGAACACTGGGCAGCGATGTAGATTACGACCGGTGGAAGGTTGCCATTCAGGATGAGTTGAATGTAAAGCTTGGCGGCCGGTTCGAGTATAATATTTCCGCAGGCGGTTTTTTCAATAACCGCAAGTTGGAGATTCCCGACTATCAGCATTTTAATGGTAATCAAATGCTGGTTGCCACCGAATACCTGAACAGCTTTCAATTGTCTCCATATTATGCACGTTCCACCACCGAAAAACTATATGCCACCTTAAATTTTGAGCACCACTTCAGTGGATTTCTTACCAATAAAATTCCCTTGATAAAAAAGCTCAACATTCACCTGGTTGGCGGCGGCAATGGATTTGTAGTAAATAAAGACCTCTATTACTATGAAGTGTTTTGCGGCATCGAAAATATCCTGAAGTTATTGCGGGTTGATTATATATGGGCCTATGACGAAAGCGGTTATTTTAATTCGGGTATACGAATTGGAATACGTGGCGCCTTTGGGCGTAATTAAAAGAGATATCCGTTAATTCTATTTGCGATCTTTCGTTGCCTCCTGTTTAATTTTGTCATAATTATTATCTTCGCGGCGTTTAGGAAATTTTGTTCGTCATGCAAACGACCCGTTCCCGTGTTACTCCGGGACATAAAATTTCAATATTATGGCAGTATTACACAATCGAATTTCTCAAAAGGAACTCCGGCAGTTGATGCTGGAGGAAACAGAGCCCCGCACCACCATTTCGTTTTACAGGTATTTTTTGGTGGATGATCCCCAACAGTTTCGGGATGACATGTACAAAGCTTTATACGCTTTAAAAGTCTTTGGCCGCATTTACATTGCGCACGAAGGTATCAATGCCCAGGTGAGCGTACCCCAATCCAATGTTGAAACGTTCCGAAATTATTTGTATTCCATGCCTGAAATGAAGGACATGAGGTTAAATATTGCCGTGGATGATGATGGTAAATCGTTTTGGGTGCTTAAAATAAAAATCAGGGAAAAAATTGTGGCCGATGGTATTACCGATCCGGCATTTAACATGCACCGGAAAGGGCAATATGTGAATGCTGAAAAGCTCAATACGCTGGCTGCCGATCCGCAAACGATTATCATTGATATGCGTAACCATTACGAATATGAAGTCGGCCACTTTGAAAATGCCATCGAGATCCCCAGCGATACCTTCAGGGAACAATTACCGATGGCGGTTGAAATGATGAAGGAGCATAAAGACAAGAACATTATCATGTATTGCACGGGTGGCATCCGTTGCGAGAAGGCGAGCGCCTACATGCTGCATAACGGTTTCGATCATGTATTTCACCTGGAGGGCGGTATTATCAATTATGCAAAAGAGATTCGTGAGAATCATTTAGAAAGCAAATTTGTTGGAAAAAACTTTGTGTTCGACGACAGGCTGGGGGAGCGGATAACCCCCGATATCATTGCGCAATGCCATCAATGCGGGCAACCCTGCGACACGCATACCAATTGCAAAAATGAAGGTTGTCACCTGCTTTTTATCCAGTGTTCAGCATGTGCCGAAAAATATGATGGTTGTTGCAGTGAGGAGTGCAGTACTATTTACCGGCTTCCCATTGAAGCGCAAAAAGCACTAAGAAAAGGGATAGATAAAGGCGCCCATATTTTTAATAAAGCCAGGGCAAGATTAAGACC
>CAYMKT010000064.1:17843-20135 GCA_964391065.1 uncultured Terrimonas sp.
AAGGGATAGATAAAGGCGCCCATATTTTTAATAAAGCCAGGGCAAGATTAAGACCGAAATTGGGAGGCGATAGCCATCATGCATGAGCCGTTGGCTATCAGCTATCGGCTGTGAGCTATGAGCGAAACGGATAGCTCATAGCTCACAACTGACACCTCACACCTGATACCTGATACCTGATACCTCAGTTCCCAATCCATTTCAAACATACCGGTTTGCCAACATCAATGCGGTTACCCGTATCGCTTAACAGTCCGGTTGTTTTATCTCTTCTAAAAATCACGATGTTATCGCTTTCCTGGTTGGCTGCGAGCAAATAATTGCCGGTGGGATCAATGCTGAAATTGCGTGGAATTTTACCAAGTGAGGGCTGATGTCCGATTAAGGAAAGTGTTCCATCCTGTTGGTTGATGGAGTAAATGGCAATGGTATTAAATCCGCCGCGGTTGGAAGCATATAAAAACCTTCCATCGGCGCTTACATGAATATCGGCACTGCCAATAAAGCCGGTATCGCTTGCCTGAACAGAAGCAATATGCTGTATGGGGTTTAATTTTCCGCTACTGTATTGAAAGGCATCTACAGCGCCGCCCATTTCCTCGATGAGGTAAGCGAATTTATTGTTGGGATGAAAAGTGAGATGCCTCGGACCGGCTCCGTCAGTTGTTTTAAAAAAAGGTTGTGGCGCGGGATTTAATTTTCCTGTTTTGGAATCAAAGCCATAGATCATTACTTTATCAATACCCAGGTCGGGAACAAAAAGCCATTTGTTATCCGATGAGAGTACAGTGCAATGCACATGCGGTGTTTTCTGCCGTTGTTTATTTACGCCGGAACCCTCGTGTTGTATGGTAGTAACAGGAGCCCCTAACCTTCCTGAGGCGTCAGCAGGTAACACCGCCAATGTGCCGCTGCCGTAATTTCCAACAACTACCCATTTCCCTGTTTTGTCTGCCTGCACATAACAGGGTCCATTGCCGCCCGACGATTGGCTATTAATGGGTGTCAGCGTTCCTGTTTTTTTGTTGAACGAAAAGGAACTTACCTGTCCGCCATTTTGTTTATCGCCGCTTTCATTTACAGCGTAAACAAATTTCCCGTCGGGCGAAACAGCAACAAAAGAAGGGTTGGAGCTTTGAACATGACTGATCTCTTTATAACTCCCATCCTGGCTGTTAAACTCAAATACATATATTCCTTCACTTTTGCCGCCCGTGTAGGTGCCGGTAATAAGATAGTGCAGATGGTTGGATTGTGCCGTGCACGTATTAAATAAAGCCGAAAATAAAATGGTTAACCCGGTTATGCTACTTTTCATAATTAAACATTCAATTGTTTCAGTGAAGCTATAATTCTATCTCTGGTTTCCTCTTCGCTTAGCGCTTCCGGTATAAAGTTTTCACCGGTTACTTTTTCAAATAATTCAATGTAACGGTTACTTATGGTTTGCACCCATTCGTCTGTCATTTCAGGAACGGTTTGCCCTTCCTTTCCCATAAAGTTATTGGCAATAAGCCATTCCCGTACAAATTCTTTACTCAGTTGCTTTTGTCTCTCGCCTTTTTGCTGCCTTTCATCAAAGCCATCGGCGTAAAAATACCTCGACGAATCGGGGGTATGAATTTCATCCATCAGGTAAATGGTATCGCCTATCTTTCCGAATTCATATTTGGTGTCGGCTAATATCAGTCCTTGTTTTCCGGCAATGGACTTTCCCCGTTCAAATAGCTGTAAAGTATAATTAGCAAGTGTATTCCAATCGCTTTCCGTGGCTAATCCTTTTTCAATAATTTCTGCTCGCGAAATATCTTCATCATGCCCTTGCTCAGCTTTTGTGGCAGGAGTAATAATAGGTGTTGGAAAATAATCATTTTCTTTTAGTCCTTCGGGAAGTGTTATACCGCATAACGTTCTTGTACCGCTGTTGTAGGTTCGCCAGGCATGCCCCACAAGATTGCCACGCACAACCATTTCCAATTTAAAGGGGATACATTTTTTACCGATAGCGGCATTGGGAGCGGGGGTATTCAGCAGCCAATTGGGACAAATATCCGCGGTAGCTTTCAGCATACGTGCGGCAATCTGATTCAACACCTGGCCTTTATACGGAATCTCTCTCGGAAGAATGACATCAAAAGCCGAAATGCGGTTGCTGGCAATCATCACCAGGTAATCATTACCGATGGTATATACGTCGCGAACCTTGCCTTTATAAAAGGCGCTTTGTCCTGGAAATAATAACTTGCCCATACGCGAAAATAAACCGCTGGTTCCACTTGTCCAATTTAGTGT
>CAYMKT010000065.1:0-3794 GCA_964391065.1 uncultured Terrimonas sp.
TCGCAATGACGTTAAAATGATGTAATCATTCATACATTCTTCACTGGTACACCCTCACATAATCCACCTGCAGCGGCTGTGGAAAAATCGATTCATCTATACCCATTTTACCACCCCAGTCACCACCCACAGCAACATTCATCAGCAAATGAAAGCGTTGGTCAAAAGGCCATTCCTGGTAGCCCTTTTTTTCATTTTTGAAGATGAAGTACAATTCCTGGTCTATAAAAAGTTTGATTTCATTTTCATTCCATTCCATCGTGTATACATGAAATGCATCTGACAGGTCGTTTCGAAAAGTATTTTTGCCTTTGTGGGTGCCTATTCTATGATTATAGGCCCCGGTATGTACTGTACCAAAAACCGAATCCGGCAAATACCCCACAAACTCCATAATATCAATTTCACCGCTTGTAGGCCAATCGCCATACTTCCAGTCTGTTGGCAACATCCATATAGCCGGCCAAACACCACGCCCTTTTGGCATTTTTGCCCTCACTTCCAAACGCCCGTATTTCCAGTCGCCTTTGTTTTTGGTTGTTAGCCTGGCCGACGTGTAATTGGCGCCTTCAAAACTTTCCTTAATAGCGGTAATGCTCAGCACTCCATTTTCTACAGATGCGTTCTGTAATCTTTTTGCATAATAAGCCTGCTTTTCATTATTACCCCATCCATCCGCACCAACATCATACCCCCATTTGGTACTGTCGGGTAAACCGTTGTAATTGAATTCGTCGCTCCAAACAAGTGTTGTGAACTGAGCCTGTACCGTTAAGGCGGGAACCAAACACAGTATGAGGTACATTAATTTCTTCATATCTACTTTTTGAAATGAACCAGCCGTTTCCGGCATGGCATTATTATAATTATTTTTTATCGCACCAAATCGGTATCAATAAGCCGGCAAAATTCATCGCAACACTACAGCACCCGTTGTGCAGATGATGAAACTGCATGCAGTTGTTTATTTGTTATGGGAGATAACATTAAAATGATCTGCGGGCTTAAGCACAGTAGTACTACAGGAGCCGCTTTCTGCAACGGTTCCTGTAGTATATTGCATATCCGGTATTAATATCCCGGATTCTGATGATCTTTCAGCATTGGATTCTGCCCCAACGCACTCAGTGGTATCGGCAGCAGGTAGTTTTTCGACGCGTCGAACGACCACTGCGGTGCTCCTGGGGGAATTGCAGGAATCACTTTGTAAGTATAACCGCCGCTGCCATCAGATCTTATTTCCATTCCGTGCAACACCTTATTAAGGTTTACCTCCGCCAGTTTCCAGCGAACAAGATCAAAATAACGTTTGCTTTCCAAAGCCAGTTCTATCCTTCGTTCCCGCCTGATCAATTCACGCATTTCGGCTTGCGAGGCGCCCGGGTAAACATCGGTAAAAGTTGGAATGCCGGCCCTTGTTCTTATTTCATCCATAGCGGCATATACCGATGCATCGGGGCCTGCTGCCTCGTTCTGCGCTTCCGCGTAGTTCAACAGCACTTCCCCGTAACGGAAATAATAATAATTCTGCGCGCTTGCGCCACCCTGGAAAATATTGACTGTGGTATCCATCCTCTTTTTGGTGCAATAACCCGTATTGGTATTATCGCTCGCATCAGCCAGGTCTATTTCGTTATTGCCGGAACCCACAGCGCTGAGGAAAACGCTGCCGTTAAAAGTGTTGCCGTTGTACAATATAGATTGCCTGAAACGCGGCTCCCTGTTGGCATAAGGATTTTGGGGATCGTAACCGGAACCGGCATCGGTAATGGCCTTGCCGTTGGCCATCGCGTAATCGTCTACCAGTTCCTGGGTGGGCGTGGAGCCACCCCAACTGAGCCAGTTTGGACCTACATAATTAGGTCCCTGGAACCCGATAATATCACTTCCCTTTTTTACGCTAAGATATTCCCTGTATAATATTCCTTCGTTGTTGTCGTTGCCCGTGGTAAGGAAAAACTCATCGTATTTGGGGTATAATGTGTACCCCATTTCCATTACCTGCTTATTGGTTGCCGCTGCGGCCGCCCAACGGCTCACATCATTGCCGGGGTTGTTTAATGTGCTCGCATAAAATAGTTCAACCCATCCCTTAATGGTTAATGCCGCCCCCCTGGTTATACGGCCCGCACCATCATTACCATTGTTAGCTGGCAATAATTGCGCGGCTGCGGTGAGTTCATCTTCAAGGAAGTTGAAAGTGGCGTCAAACGTTTCCCGGGCGTGAAATATTTCGTCTCCGTCAGTATTGCGGTTATCTGGCTTAGTGATTACCGGAACGCCCCCATATAACATCCAAAGCTGGTGATAAAAAAATGCTCTTAACACTCTCACTTCACCCATCCTTTTATCTTTATATGTTTGCGATAAGCTGGAAGCTTCAAGTTCCTGGATGAACACATTGCATTTCCTGATTCTGCTATATAAAGTTCCCCAGTCAAGCCACATGGTTGCCGGAGACCAGTCGTAAAAAAGCACCGTATTGGAATTGATATTGGCTTTGCTTCTTGCCACCTGCGAACTGATATTCCAGTTGAAGCCGGTCATTAAATTGTCGGACCATGCTTCAAAAGGCTCGAATATGAAGGAGTTAAGATCGGGAAGATTGCTATACACATCATTAAGCACCAGGTCGGCAGATGCTTCGGTAGAGAAAGCTACATCGCCACTTACCGCACTGGAATTGGTAACATCTAAAAAGTCGTCTTTGGTACATCCTGCAAGTAATACGGTACACGCTATTATTGTAACCAAAAACGCACTGATACTTTTACGTATATGTTTCATAAAGTTGTTATTAAAGTTTAATGTTAAAATTGTACCCTCAAACCTAAAGTCAATGCTTTTTGAGTTGGGAAATACCATCCCCTGGCATCGCTGATTTCGGGGTCAAAATTTTCGATGGGGGTCCATGTAAGGATATTCTGTCCTGAAACATAAACAGATACCAGGCTCATCCCCATTTTGCGTGTAAACTGGTTCGGGAGCGTATAACTCAGTATCCCTGTTCTTAACCTTAAGTAGTCCACGCTTTCCTGCCAGAAAGTGGAAGTTTGCATCGTATTGACCGATGGTGTGCTCGTAATTCTCGGGTATGGCGCGTTGGGATTATCGGGTGTCCAATGGTCGAGCGTGGTTACCGGTGCGTTTTTATTATTGTCGAACGCCCATGCCGCACTATTGGCGATTTGGATTTCTCTTTGACCTGCTCCCTGGAACAGCAACGACAACTCAAATCCTTTATACGAGATACTGGGCATAAAGCCATATACAATGGCCGGGTAGGTAGGATACCCCATCGCTATCTGGTCGTTAAAATCAATCTTCCCATCGGGTTTTCCATCCGCCCCGCTGATATCGGCATACCTGATTTCGCCGGGAGCGAGTGGTGAAAAATTCTGTTCGGCTATACCATCTTTTAAAACGCCGGGGCTAACAAAATCATCGCTTGTAAAATAGCCCATTGCCTGGTAGCCAAATGGCGTGCCTAACGGTCTGCCGGTTTTTCTAAGGTTAGGATTATTAAATGTAGCGGGGTCTTCAAACACTTCTATCAATTTATTTTTAGCGTAGGTGAAATTACCCGTAAACCCTATACTGAGATCATTGGAAATGGCATAGTTGCTCGACAGTGTTATTTCGAACCCCCGGTTTAACATGGATCCGGCGTTCACCTGCGAAATGCCGATACCATATTCCACGGGCACGGTAACATTGGGATATACCAGCATGTTATCTCTCTTTTCGTGAAAATAATCGGCCTCAATAACCAGTAGGCCCCTCAATATTCTGGC
>CAYMKT010000065.1:3894-5617 GCA_964391065.1 uncultured Terrimonas sp.
TTTCTGCTGGCGCTAAACGCCAATGATTTAGTATTTCGCGACTCCAGCACTACTAAGCCCGTTACTGAACTTTTGCCAAAATTACCGGCATAGTTGATGTAACCCTGGTAGGTGTATGCCTGCGTTTGGTGATACTCCTCCGAGAATGACGGTAAAGTAGCCGGAGGGATCTCATTGTAAGCGTATGGCCTTTGCGTGGTATCTACAGTATAATATGGGAAAGACTGAAACCATCCCCTGCTAAGGCTGGCAATACCACTATTAGTAGTATTATACGGATCGAAAGGGTTCCAGTCGTACGAAGCGGCGAATTTTACACTCAGCCCTTTAAGAGGAAGCTTTTGATCTATAAAAAACTGAGTAAGCATAGTATTGCCGGTAATGTTCTGGTAGCTGGGGTTGTCGTAAAAAGAGGCATACAGGTAAGGGTGGGTACCATTACTATATATTAATGGGGTACTGTTGGTATTGGTATTGATTAAATTCTCAAACAAACCCTGTGTGCTGTATCCGGCGCCGGAAAGGTTTCTTTTCTCAATCCTGCCATTGAGCGACAGGCTCACCACCGTGCTTTTAGTAGCTTGCGCCTGCAGGTTAGCAGATAAGTTATACCGTTGGTACCTGATACCCGGAAACATCCCTTCCTGGTCAAAATAACCCAGTCCCATCGCATACTTAATAATGTCAGTACCACCAGTAAGCGATAAGTTATGGCTTGTTTGCAAGGCGTTTTTCACAATAATGTCGGCAACAGGGTCGATATTGGGATGACCATCCGGATCGGAGCCGTCTCTGTATTTTTGCAAATCATCCTGGGAATAAGGCATTTCAGTGGCGCCTGCATTCACTGCCGCCTCGTTTTTCATGCGGGCGTAGTCATAAGAGTTAACGAAATGACTGATTACCGTTGGATTTTGTATACCCACATAACCATCATAGCTAAGGGTAGGCCTGCCGGTTTTGCCTTTTTTGGTAGTAACGAGTATTACACCGTTAGCGCCTCCCATACCATAGGGCGCTACAGCGGCAGCATCTTTGAGCACGGTTATAGATTCTATCTCGGCCGGGTTGAGCTGGCTGTAATTTCTTGGCACCCCGTCTACAATAAAGAGTGGAGCAGAATTACCATTGGTGCCTATACCGCGTATCATAATATTAGCGGCATCATTACCTGCCTGACCGCCCGGTTGGGTGAACAATACGCCGGCAGCCCGCCCCCCAAGCGCACTGGAAAGGTCGCTGACCGGTTGGCGTTCAATATCCGACCCTTTAATAGTGGCCACACTGGCGGTAAGAGAGGTTTTTCTTTGGGTGCCGTACCCCACTACTACTACTTCCTCGAGTTTACCTTCCCCGCTTTCCATTTCAAAGTTTAATACGCCTGCAACTGTTACAACTTGCTCCAGTGTAGCCATGCCGGCGTGTGAAACTACCAAAATGCTTCCGCTTTGAGGCACCGAAATGCTAAAATTACCATCCGGACCGGTAATAGTTCCGGTAGTAGTTGAGGTCCCGCCGCCTTTAACGCTTACAGTAGCGCCGGTGAGCGGTTCCTTTGATAACTTGTTGATTACCTTACCGGTAACCTGTAATGTTTGTGAATAAACCTTGAGCGTGATACATTGAAGGAGAAATGCTGTGCATAGCAACAGCGCAATTTTCATTTTCATAAGCAATCATTTTATGGCAGTTGAAAAAATAGTTTTGCAGAACATAAAACTAT
>CAYMKT010000065.1:5717-8350 GCA_964391065.1 uncultured Terrimonas sp.
GGCGGCCAGGATGAAATAGGCTATTTCTCTCCCGACAATACCGGAACGCTTAAATACCAATCACTTAAACCTCTTATTCCGGAAAAAAGCCGGTCGTTCACCGATGTTTGGGATATAGTGTGCAGCGACAACCAGGTGCTTTTTCGCTCCAATGAGCAGATCCTGCAGCTTTCGGACAACCGTATAACGGTATATTCGGCGGACAACTGGCAGTTTTTGGGTGCGGCAAAACATTTGATGATTGCCCAGCATTACCACAAGGGTGTTTTGCTGTTCAACAAAGATATGTGGACGCCGATGGCCGCTACCAATGCCCTGCCGCCCGACTTTTTAGTAACCGCCGTACTTGATATGGGAAGAGACAGCATATTGATTACCAGTCTAAAACACGGCGTGTATCTATACACTAACGACCAGCTTACCCCTTTTAGGTCGCCCGACCTTGCTGCCATTGCCGGGAATAATATTTACAATGCCGCCTCCATTGATGAAGAACATTTTGTACTGGCTACCACCCAAAAAGGTTGTATGGTGGTTAACAAAAGCGGCAGGCTGGTGCAACACTTCTCGAGACCAGAAGGGCTGCAAAACAATAGCGTTTTAAGCATTTTTACCGACAGAAACAAAAACCTATGGCTCGGATTAGATAACGGCATCGATTTTATTGCATATAACAGCGCTATCAAAAACATCGTTCCCGATAAGCAAAATGAGGGATCGGGCTACTCCTCAATTATTCACAATAACCAACTGTATATTTCCACGGCCAGTGGTGTTTTTCATGTTCCACTGAACAGGCAGGAAGACCTTAGTTTTGTGCAGGGTGATTTTTCCATGGTAAAGCACTCCCAGGGACTGGTATGGAACCTTTCGCAGGTAAACGGAAAACTGCTGATGGGACACCATGAAGGCTTTTGGGAAATAGAGGGTAATGAAGCCCGGCCTGTTGACAAAGGTACCGGCTTCTGGACTTTCTTGCCACTGACGGCGATCCTCCCCTCTCCTACGGTAGTGGCAGGCACTTACGATGGCCTTCGCTTTTACAACTACAACCAGGGTCAATTTTCGGAAGCACATATCGATGCCAATTTTGAATCGGCCCGCTTTATAACCATCAGCAACGGCGACATTTGGGTATCGCACCCCTATAAGGGGATTTACCGGGTACAGGTTACAGCGCATGGCAACCCTGTTGTACAGCGGTATGGCGCCGATAAGGGACTGGATACGGTTGCCACCGAGAATTATGTGTTTAAAATAAAAAACCGCGTTGTGGTTACCACTGAACATGGCATTTTTGAGTATAACCCGCAGCAGGACAGGTTTGAAGCGTCAACCTACTTCAACGGCATTTTGGGCGCTACCGTAGTACGCTACCTGAAGGAAGACAATGAGGGCAATATATGGTTCGTATTTGACAAAAGCCTGGGCGTAGTAGATTTTTCCGGAACGGATATCAGGATCATTTACATTCCGGAGTTGAACAGTAAAATGATGAGTGGGTTTGAACAGGTGTACCCGGTGAATGCGAATAACATTTTTGTAGGCGCCGAAAAAGGCTTTTTTCATATTAATTACGCTAAATACAAGCAAAACCATCCCACCATACAGGTGCAGGTAAGGAAGGTGCAGGTAAAAGGCAAAACCGACAGCCTGTTATTTGGAGGTTATTTTGCTGATGTAAATGAAGCCCAGGTACAGTCTGGAGCCTCTTCTGTTAGCTACGACTGGAACTCCGTACAATTTCAATTTTCGGCGCAGCTTTACGAGCAGTTGCACAATATAACGTACAGCTATTACCTGGAAGGATACGATTATTACTGGTCGGAATGGACCGATAAAACGGAAAAAGAGTATGCGTACCTCCCGCCGGGCAGGTATGATTTTAAGGTAAAGGCAAGGAACAACTTAGGCAATGAATCGGCGCCATACACTTATTCCTTTGTTATACAGCCGCCCTGGTACCTTACGAACTGGGCTTACCTGCTATACGCGTGCATGCTGGTATATGGCATTTACCAGTTGTACCGTTGGCAAAAGAAAAAATTCGTGCTGCAACGCCAGCGCTACGAACAAAACCAAAAACGTTTAGACGACCTCCACCAACTGGAACTGGAAAAAAGTGAAAAAGAAATTGTAAAACTGCGCAACGAAAAACTCGAAGCCGAAATACAGCATAAAAACAAGGAAATGGCATCGGCCACCATGCACCTCATGAAGAAAGGCGAACTCATTACCAAAATTAAAGATGAACTGCAGTATCTCAATAAAATTACCGAAGATGAAAAAGCGCTGGATGCACTGAAGAAAATGATAAAGGCCCTGGGAGAAGATGATAAAATGGACGAAGACTGGGAACATTTTACCATTCATTTTGACAAGGCGCACAATGATTTTTTTGTGGCGTTAAAAGACAGGCACACTAACCTCACCCCCAACGAACTGAAACTCTGCGCTTACCTGCGCATGAACCTGAGTACAAAAGAAATGGCGCAACTCATGAACATTTCTGTGAGGGGCGTAGAAATAAGCCGTTACCGGCTAAGAAAAAAATTACAGCTATCCACGGAAACCAATTTGTTTACCTATCTGCTCGATTTTCATGCCAACCATTAAAGGTTATTTTTGATAAC
>CAYMKT010000065.1:8450-13145 GCA_964391065.1 uncultured Terrimonas sp.
GCCTATTTCCCAGCGAAATAAACCCAGATCAAAAAAGCCGCAAGCAACATCAAAAACAGGAAACCCCACAGTCCGCCATTGTCGTTGTTTCTTTCCCATACCAAAGCGGGCGATGATTTATCCGGGAATGTATTCTTCATTACTCCAAGAAAATCATACAATGCGTCCTGTATGTTGGCGCCGGTTGCCGTTCCATTATCCGGCTTCGTTGCTTCAATATTAATGATGGTAGTGTCCTTTGATTCCGGGATAAGTTTAACGGAAATCATCACAATGCAGAAAGACTTTATCCAACCAAATAAATAGGAATTGGACGAGATGTTTTTGTAGTATGTTTGGGAATAGTCCTTCCCCCTGTCCAATATCTCTCCCATACTCATTTTAACCGTTTCCAAACCGTGGTCAACCTTAAGCGCGGTTTTCATACCAGATAAATGTTCCTTTTCCTTAACCATCCCACCGTTATTTGATATCATACAATGCAATTCTCTTGCCACTTTGCTATCGAAGGAACCGGCAGGTTAAAATGTGAAAAATTAGGAATAAATGTGAAAAAAGGGTCCGCGTTACCAACCCCCGGGCTGAAAGCCTGATCCTGGTCCGACAAATCAGCCAAAACGCTCTACAGCAAATGGTTTCAGGTCAATGCTACTTTTCTCGTTGTTGACCAATTCACTTACCAGCTTACCTGTTCCGGCTCCCAGGCTAAGCCCCAGCATGGCGTGGCCGGTGGCAATGATCACATTGTTAAAGTTTCTTATTCTACCTATATAAGGCAGTCCGTCTGCCGAACAGGGGCGATAACCATACCACATCTTATCTTGTGCAGGCATGGGGATATCGAATTGTGGATAAACCCTTTTTACGGCGTTCAATATACCCTGTACCCGGTTATAGCGCGGTGGCTGACTTGTTGGCACCACTTCCATCGTGCCTCCAAACCGTATCTTATTCCCATCCATAGGCGTTATAGCCACTCTTCCTTCCACGAGCACTGCCGGATGATTTAAACGGTAGGGCGAATCCGTTAGGGTAACCGAATAACCCCGGCCGGGCATCAGGGGAAGCCTGGTATTTACCATAGCGGCAATTTCGCGGCTCCAGGCGCCGGTGGCTATTACTACTGTATCGGCGTCAAAATCGCCCGATGGGGTGATTACTTTTTTTATAGCCGATCCGTTTTTTTCAAAACCTGTTGCCAACGCACCCTTTACCAGTTGCACTCCATTTTGCCTGAGTATGGAAAGCAGCCCGTGCATTAACTTTTCGGGATATAAATGTGCATCGCATTTAAACAATATAGCGCCCAACGCATTGATTTTTGTATGAGGTTCCATCTCCTGCAATTCCGCTGCATTCAGCAAGGTGGTTTCCAGTTCAAGCTGTTTCGCCCGCTCCGCAAGATGATGCGCGTGCTCTGCTGCAGCCTGCGTTTGAAATATTTCCAGCAGTCCCTTACGTTCATAGGCAAAATCAAAGCCGGGCACTGCGGCCCAGCTTTCGTATTCTTTCTGACTGAGCAACGCTATATCACGTAAAGGGATAGCCGATGTACGAACATGCGCTTTATTGGCGCTGCGCATAAACTTCAATCCCCAGTCAATAAGGTGACTGTTAAGCGAGGGCTGAACATAAAACGGGCTTCTTGCATTAAACATCCATTTAAACCCCTTCCACACAATACCCGGAGTAGCTAAAGGAATGAAATGGCTCGGGCAAACATAGCCCGCGTTGCCGTAAGAACAATTGTCTGAAAAATCTTCCTTATCAATCACCGTTACCTCGTGGCCCGACTTTTGCAAAAAATAGGCAGCGCTTAACCCTATAATGCCACCGCCAACAACTACTATTTTCTTCATTATTGCTTCGTATTAGCTGAAATATTTTTATACGCAAGTTATCGTTGCCAGTCGAAGTTTTAGATTATTTTTTGATTAGGGGGCTGTCTGAGATCAATGTTTAACCCGGATAAAACGAACAAATAAGTTCAAATGAACTTACCATTCCACCTCCAATGTTGCCACCACAGGTAAATGATCGGAAGCATATCGCTCCGGTATCACTTTATGGCTCACCAGCTTTACTTTACTCCCCTTCTTCCAGGCAATAAAATCAATGGCTTTATCGGGATGGATCACCGGAATGGTAAAATCACATTTACTGCAGGTACGAACAAAATTTTGATCAATAATACTGATCGGTTCAGCACCCGGCTCCGCATTAAAATCACCGGCTATGATAATGGGATGCGTTGCATCTTCTGTTATGCGATTAATTGCCCGGGCTTGTAAGATACGGTTCGTGTCTGATTCCAAAGCGTCTAAATGCGTGCATCCAAATTGAAATTTTCTATCCTTATCAACACTTACCATTACCGTGGCAAAAACGCGTGGCTCGCCCCTGGTTTCGGCAATAGTGGGCAGCGGATGAATTTGTTGTTCCGATAATGGATATTTCGACAAAATAGCCACCCCATATTCCCCGCCATCGTGATCAATGGCTTTGGCAAAGAAAAAATGCATGTTCAGTTTTTCAGCCAGCATCGCCGCCTGGTTAATTTTACCCGACCGGTTGGTAAGTACATCAATTTCCTGTAATGCAACTACGTCTGGATTTTGTTTCCTGATGGCATCGGCTATCGCATCAACATCAATAAGCCCCGGTTTGGAAGGCGGATTACAATGATGCACATTATAAGACATCACTTTTAACCTAACGTTTCTTTCGCCTGGAGCTTTTTGTGCATAGCCGGGAACTGCTATCGAAAAATAAAATAGAAAAAGCGCTGCTATACATTTCATATCAACAAAGGTGCTTTGTATAAAAATTCCATAAGATCGCCTCAGCGTCAAAAAAAAATGAACCAGGGATTACGGGGTACAGGAACGTTGGCAACCCCATTCAACTACAATTTTAGTAAGCATCGGTTAATGCAAACTCCGGTTTCCTGCTCATCCATTTACCGCCTGTAAAATCGGGAAATTCTACAGTGGCGTTACCGAGCTCAATAGATTTTTCACTTAATGGGGTAATGGCGCTCCAGGCTGCTGCATCATATACATCCATGGGTGTAGCGGTTTTCCGTTTAATAGATTCCACCAATGCATGAATAACAAAGAAGTCCATGCCACCGTGACCTGCATCTGCCGTTTCTCTACTCCATCTTGCCCACAAAGGATGATCGTATTGCTCTAACCATTTTTTTGCATCATCCCATTGGTGTGCTTTAGCAGATTTGCCTTCTATATAGATACCGTTATTCACATCCATCCATATGCCGGCTGTGCCCTGCACCCTGAAACCCAGTGAATAGGGCCGGGGCAGATTGGTATCGTGTTCCAGCAAAATAGTCTCTCCGTTGGCACAATTAACATGTGTGGTTACCACGTCTCCCAGTTTGAATTTAACCTTCGCATTGGGATGATTTTCGCCACCGTTTTTTACAATATAATTATGCAGCCCTCTTGATTTGGTGGCGAAAGAATTTAAGCTAAGAAAACGATTGCCGCGGTTAATATTAATGTAGTGCGCAATAGGACCAATGCCATGGGTAGGATATAAATCGCCGTTTCGGTTAACGGAATGATTGGTTCTCCAATGGGCTTCCGAAAACCCCTTTTCGCCGAACTCCACTCCATGTCCATAAGGATGAACGCCGTCGTTGAATTTTACTTCGCGCAAATCGTGCTGGTACCCGCCCTGTAAATGAATCAGCTCTCCAAACAATCCCTGGCGCACCATATTCAATACCGCCATTACATCCCGGCGGTAGCAAACGTTCTCCATCATCATTACATTGGCATTATATTTTTCCGCAGCCTTCACCACATCCCAATGATCTTCCAGGGTAATGCCCACCACTACTTCGGTGCCCACATACTTAATCCCCGCTTCCAGCGATCCTATAATCATCGCTTTATGCCACTCCCATGGTGTAGCAATAACTACCCCATCCGGCTTTTCCGTTTCCACCATTTTTTTCCAGGCATAGTCATCGCCGGTATATATCTGCGGCATTTTCTTTCCGCTTTTAGTGATCGCTTCTTTGGCCGACTTCAGCATACGCTCATCAACATCGCAAATAGCAACAAGGTCCACATCATTTCTTCTTAACAGCAAATCAAGATGATTCTGCCCTCTTAAGCCAACCCCCATGATAGCCATGCGTATTCTGGATTCGGCAGTTTTTTTACCTGCGAACAAGTGCTCACCGGGCAATACAGCAAAGGCAGCGGCCGCTAATCCGGCGTTCCTGACAAAGTCTTTTCGGTTCATGTGTTTATTATTTTCAGTATATTAAAATTCCGCCAACGAATTATCCAAATTAGCGGCAGCGTCTTTTGGGTCATTCACCCCAACCCGGGTAACATTCAATCAGCAGCAGCCGAAAAACCGGTTGCGGTAGTGGATATATTACTTTTTTGAGGCAACTTTTAAATGCGTGAAGTTAAGCGATCTCATTGAATTTTATTTTGCTCACTCATGCAAGGGGTGAATTTTAATAACAAGGTATTGATAAATAAAAAAAGCAGGGTAACTTCCATCAATGGACTCTCTTACCCATATCGCTCTCGGCGCTTGTGTAGGCGAAGCTTTTTTTGGAAAAGGCTTTGGGAAAAAAGCCATGCTTTGGGGTGCACTGGCGCAAAGCATACCGGATGTTGATTTTATTGGCGCTTTTTGGCTAACGCCATC
>CAYMKT010000065.1:13245-20026 GCA_964391065.1 uncultured Terrimonas sp.
TGGCGCAAAGCATACCGGATGTTGATTTTATTGGCGCTTTTTGGCTAACGCCATCTGAAAATTTATTGGCGCATCGCGGATTCACACATTCCATTTCATTTGCGTTGCTCATTACACCAACCCTTGCATTTATCGCATCCCGTATCCATCAACCGCACAATATTTCTTTCCGTAAATGGATGATCTTTTTTGGTGCTGAAGTTTTTCTTCATTTATTACTGGATGGCTTTAACAATTATGGCGTGGGTTGGCTGGTGCCGTTCAATCTCCATCGCTTTTCCTTTAATACCATTTACGTGGCCGATCCGTTCTTTTCTATCTGGACGGGTATCGCAACAGTGATGTTGTTCATGCTACACAGCTATCACCCCAGGCGCAGGTTCTGGTGGCGGTTTGGAGTATTTATCCCCCTGTTATATCTTGGCTACTGCAGCATAAATAAAGTAAGCATCAACAACGATGTAAAGGAAATATTAAAGGAGCAACAAGTACCTTATACCCGCTACTTTACTACACCCACCCCACTCAACAACTGGCTATGGTATATAGTGGCCGGCAATGATAGTGGTTATTATGTGGGGTTCCGGTCTGTATTCGACACTGAGAAAAAGATCGCCTTTCAGTTCTTTCCGCGTAATGACTCCTTAATTGAGCCACTGGCTCACGAACCGGAAGTACAAAACCTGCTGCGCTTTTCGCAGGGATA
Organism: uncultured Terrimonas sp.; assembly: GCA_964391065.1. Classification (GTDB taxonomy): domain Bacteria; phylum Bacteroidota; class Bacteroidia; order Chitinophagales; family Chitinophagaceae; genus Agriterribacter. The sequence goes on from CAYMKT010000065.1 coordinate 13,952, forward strand.
TTATACAGCGGAACAATGGGGTGATACGCTTGTATTCAACGACCTGCGCTTTGGCCAGGTGGCAGGGTGGCAAAATCCGAAGGAGAAATTCGTATTTCACTATGTATTGAATTACCCGGTAGACAATGTACTCGTAGTACAAAGAGGACGGTTCAGCGGTTGGAACCGGTATGCGCTCAAAGTGTTTATTGACAGGATAAAAGGGAATTAGATTTTTTGGGTATCGTATCAAAAAGTGCTTTTAAGGATTCCGGTATCAGGCACATGTACAATAGAATTGTTCAAGGCTGAACCAAACCAGGGCGCTGCATGTGAAGAAAGAAAGCGCAGATCATGATTTATTAATACGGTTTCCCGGCTGCCTGTAATTTGTAAGGATTACTTTTGTGATGCCATAACCAACCTGTTCACAGACTGCATACGACTGATCACGATTCAAATGATATCAATATGAAAAAAATACTGGTTCCCACCGATTTTTCTTCCTGCGCCAGCAACGCCATCAATTTTGCCGTACAAACAGCCAAACTGTTACCGGGCATTCAAATTAACCTGCTGCATATCCTTGATTTGTCGGATAACCTGTATAATGATGGACTGGATTTGATGCAGGAAATGAATGAAGTTGCCTGGGAGGATGCGCAAAAAAAGCTGGATCTCGTTCAAAAAAGTATAGAGGAAACGGAAGGCATAACGATTAATACCATTGTAGAACAAGGTGTGGCAGGAAATGCCATTGTAGAATGGAGTGAAAAAAACGGGGCTGACCTGGTGGTGATGGGCACTTTTGGTATCAATGGTTTGGGCGACAGGATCTGGGGCAGCAAAACGGCAGCGCTTATCGCTAAAACCAAAATACCCGTTATGGTGATTCCCTATGAGTATAACTGGAAAACTCCCCAAAACTTTTTATTTGCCACCAATCATTTTGAGGAAGAACCGGGTATAATTAAACAGATATTCTACTGGGCGCTACTGTTTAAAACAACATTTCATGTTGCCGTGTTTACTGATGAAGATACAGCGCATGCGGTTGAATTTTTAGAGCACCAAAGAAACATAGCCGGCTATGAACAAAAACTAAAAAAACATTTTAACACGGAATCTATCACTGCTCATCACCTTGTTGGTCATAAATTGGAAGATACCCTGCATGATTACATCGGGAATAACAAAATAGATATCCTCTCAATGGTAACCTACCAGCGAAATATGCTGGAACGAATTTTTCATCCCAGCATCACCCGTCGCATGTCGTACCACACCACGATCCCTTTACTGGTTATTCCGGCAAAAAAATAAAACTGAATTTTAAGGGAATCCTGACCAATTGATGGCGGATAATTTACTCATCTGAAATACCCGGTTGATTTCCAATTCGCCGATACGTTAATTTTGGCAGACCATTGATTCGATTTATTCTTATTGGTCACAAACACGATGATATGAAACCTTACACACTCATTTTATGGATAACCATTATTTTCTTTAGCCTGGATTCAAAAGCGCAATCGCTTTACGATGAAGCGCTTGCAAAAAAACTGGGCGCGGACGAGTATGGCATGAAGCAATATGTGATGGTATTTTTAAAATCGGGTACGGTTAAAATAGAAGACTCCGCTCAAAGGGCAGCGCTTCAACGGGCGCATCTAAAAAACATCATGCGTTTGGCAGAGGATGGTAAGCTGATAGTGGCCGGACCGTTTTTGGATAACACCCCGCTCCGTGGGATTTTTATATTAAACGTAGCTTCTGTAGAGGAGGCAAAAGCGCTCACCGCAACCGATCCTGCCGTAATAGCCGGAACCCTGGAAATGGAACTGCATCCATGGTATGGATCGGCCGCGCTCGCAGAAACGTTAACAATCCACAAAAAGCTGGAAAAGAAAAACGTGGCAGAATGAGTGATCCGCCACGTCTTTACAATAATATTTTACTACCGGTTTGTTGCTCAGGCTTCATCCATTACCGGAATTGCCTCCACCTTGTACAGTCCGGCATCTAATTTTTTCTTTGTAGCATCAAACGCATTCAGTGTTTGCTCTATATCGTCCTGGGTATGAGCAGCCGTAGGAATAAGCCGGTAAATAACATGTCCCTTTGGAATTACCGGATACAACACGATCGAACAAAAAATACCATAGTTTTCCCGCAGGTCCATCACCATGGCAGTAGCCTCTTCTACCCCGCCATTCATATATACGGGTGTAACTACCGTATCGGTTTTGCCAATATCAAAGCCTCTTTCTTTGAGTCCTTTTTGAAGCGAAAGGGCATTTTTCCAAAGCCTTTCTTTTAACTCAGGGTGCTGGCGCAGCAGTTCGAGCCGTTTAAGATTGCCCAAAACAAGGGGCATGGGCAGGGATTTTGCAAAAATCTGGCTGCGGATATTATACCGGATATAATCAATAATGGCTTTATCGCCTGCCACAAAAGCGCCAATAGATGCCATTGATTTTGCAAATGTAGAGAAGTAGAGGTCAATCTTATCCTGCACACCCTGTTCTTCGCCAGCTCCTGCTCCCGTTTTGCCCAGTGTACCAAATCCATGCGCATCATCCACGAGTAACCGGAAGGTATAGCTGTCTTTTAATGCTGTGATCTCCTTTAGTTTTCCCTGGTCGCCGGCCATGCCAAACACACCTTCCGTAATCACCAGAATACCACCCCTTTTTTGCTTTTCAATCAATGCGGTGGCACGCTGCAACTGTTTTTCAAAATCGGCCACATTGTTATGCTTGTAAACAAACCGCTGCCCGGCATGTAAACGCACTCCGTCTATTATACAGGCATGACTTTCAGCATCATACACAATTACATCGTGGCGGCTGCACAATACATCAATGATGCTTACCATTCCCTGGTAGCCGTAGTTCAGTAAAATAGCATCTTCTTTTTGTTCAAATGCAGCAAGCTCCGCTTCTAACTGTTCATGGTAATTCGAATTTCCGCTCATCATGCGGGCGCCCATCGGCAAAGCCAACCCAAACCGGGCAGCGGCTTCAGCATCTGCCTGCCTCACTTCGGGGTGGTTGGCTAATCCAAGGTAATTATTCAGGCTCCAAACCACCATATCCTTATCCCTGAATTTCATGTGATTGCCTATTTCCCCTTCTAATTTTGGAAATGAAAAGTAGCCATGTGCACGTTCACGATGTTGCCCTAAAGGACCATGATTCTTTACGAGTCTTTCAAATATGTCTGCCATATTAAATTAATGATTCAATAAATAATAGAAACAAAAAACAGATGCTAGAAAAATAGCTTCATTGGCCGGATTGTATTGGGTTGCCTGACGGCTTTGGAACGGCGCAAAGGTAAGAAAATTTAAAAAAAATATTGTGAATATTTGCCGGAGTGTGCATTTCAATGTTCGCAGGCAGGTGGTGGCACAGCCTGTAGCGTCATAATGATTTGATAGGAGCAAAGGAGTTTAATAATTTTGAGGCATTTTAGCCCAAATCATCTTTCATCATCTCATAATTGCTTAAATTTTAATTGATAAAATGCCGGACTTGCTTCCCGATTAGATTGATATATTATGTTTACTTTTTCATGAAAATACTGAAAAATGAAAAGTAAAGATCTCTTAGACGAAATCCTCTTCATGCTTCGGTCATTTAAAGACAACCGCGGGCAATTAGAGAAGCTGCATCAGTTTATCCTGGAAGAACTCTATACGCAGGAGGATTCAGCAAGCAACGCTATTGTCATTCCTGAGCGTTACGCGCCGCTTGTAAAAGATGTGGCAGACAGCCTGAGCGCCGGAACGGTTTGTTACATTAATCCCGCTACGCTGGAAAAAATAGATATTCCTCAGTCAATTATTGATACCATGATGTTTGACGAGGAGGACGAAGAGGAAGAGGATGAAGATGAGGAAGAATCCGAGCCTTTTTACGCAGACATTAAACGCATCAACCGCGATTGGGAACAAACAATAACCATCACCCCGCCGGAATCAGGAGAATCATTTTCTTTTATGGAACAATTTGTGAATACGCTGCCGGAAAGCCGCCTCAGCAAAACGTTATCAGAGGCCTTATCCGGGCGAAAGCCGTTCCGCCATTTTAATCATATCATTCATCAATCTGATAAAAGAGAAAACTGGTTTGCCTTTCGTCAAAAATGCCTTGAAAATTATGCAGCGGAAACGCTCGCCGGAAGTTTATGGAACAATGAGCCGGGCAATTAAAAGTGATTAATAAAAGCACATTTCATGACTGTAAAATAATACATGCCATGCATCCCCACCTTCCTCATCTTCCCTCCGGCATTGCCGCAGCGCACCGGGCAGAAATTGCGGAAGAGGAAGGGGAACAAACTATCGAATAACATCTTGAAGCCGTTGACAGATCGGTAAGCGGCGAGGAACCACCCCATACTTTCAGCTATTATTCCGGATTAAGTTCAGAAAATTTTCTACCGGCTGAACAATTATCAGATAAAGAAAAGTAATCTAATATCCATTATTTTGTTCTATATACTTAACAAAATATGTTATTTTTGTTTAATCAATAAAACAAAATGGAAGCCTTATTTGCAAAATCTGCATTAATTCTCAAAAACCAGCAGGTAAATTTGGTTCGGCCTGCCATGAAAAGGATAAGCTGGAAGGACAGGCTGATTGGATTAATGGGCGCCAGGGGAACGGGAAAAACCACCCTGATTTTGCAACAGGCACGCTTGCAGAACCTAGAGGAACATCAGGTTTTATACCTGTCGATGGATGATATTTATTTCGCTGAAAATAATTTATCTGATGTAGTTGCAAAATTCAGGTCGCTGGATGGTAAATTTCTTTTGGTGGATGAAGTCCATAAATATCCGAACTGGGCAAGGGAAATTAAAAACGCGTATGATTTTTACCCCGACTTAAAAATTGTTTTTACAGGCTCTTCCATCGTGGATATGTTGCGCCAGGATGTTGACTTGAGCCGGAGGGCTGTACGTTATTTTTTGCCCGGCTTGTCGTTTCGTGAATATTTACAATTTACAGGGTTGGCCGATTTTCCGGTTTTGGGATTAAATGATTTACTGAAAAACCATACTACTATTTCATTGGATATAAGCGACAAGCTAAAGCCATTATTGCATTTTAATGATTATTTAAAGCATGGCTATTATCCGTTTTTTATGGAAAATATTCAAACCTACCCTTTAAGATTGCAGCAAGTGGTAAATATGTCCATAGAAAATGATTTGCAATTTATAGAAGGATTTGATCCTCGAAATACACGGAAAATTTTCCAGCTATTATTCATCCTTTCAGTCAATGTGCCGTTTAAGCCTAACATCAGCCATCTGAGTGAAAAAATCGGAATATCCAGGAATACGTTGTTGCAATATCTTCATTATTTAGAAAAAGCAAAACTGATCAGCATGTTGTCAGCGGCAGGAAAAAGTGTGAGTATTTTACAAAAGCCCGATAAACTCTATTTGGAAAATACCAATTTGCAATATGCATTCGGATCTGCGCAGGCAGACAAAGGCACGCTTCGTGAATCATTTTTTTTGAACCAGCTCCGCAATGCGGAACACATCGTAGTATTACCAAAATCCGGAGATTTTTTTGTAGATGATAAATACACTTTCGAAGCAGGAGGGCGCGGTAAGAAAACGGCACAAATAAAAAATATTTCCAACGCATACATAGTGGCGGATGATATAGAAACCGGTGCGTTAGATAAAATCCCGCTCTGGCTTTTCGGTTTTCTTTATTAAAATTCTCTATAAATAGCACAGCCTCCCATTTTTACTTTTGATCTACATACAAACCAATAATACATTAATTTCGATCCGAACTCAAACCAATTTAATTTGGAAAAATTATTTCAATACCAGGCAGGGCTTTTGCAAAATATATCTAACGACTTTAACAGGTACCTCTTTAAAGATATTGCCTGGGATGACCGTTTCGTAGGTATTAAAGGATTAAGAGGCGTGGGAAAAACAACGCTGTTGCTCCAGCATCTTATTAATCGTTTGTGTATTTAGTGATACAGGATTTGCTATGCCGTATATCTGACATGACTTACATGAAAATACTTTTGCACCTGCTTTTTGTTATTTTTT
>CAYMKT010000066.1:0-7813 GCA_964391065.1 uncultured Terrimonas sp.
GCTGGTGGTATAGCTGAATGATATAATACTATGGCAAACATAATCACTTTTGCGAATTTAACCTGCCATGGATAATATAGCCAATGAATAGCACTTGACATCCAACGATTCGTAAGATGCCGGTGCTTTCCAATAATACAGTAAACGGAGCGCTCTTATACTACTGCTTTTGTCCCGTTAATGTAGCCGGGTCCATCAGCTTTTTGATCTGGTCTTCAGTCAGCAGCTTTTTCTCCCGTATTAATTCAAGGATTCCCTTACCACTTTGCAGCGCTTCCTTTGCCAATTCAGTTGTTTTCTCGTACCCCAGAACAGGGTTGAGTGCCGTTACAATGCCCACCGTAGTTTCTATATAGCGTTTTAATACCGCTTCATTTACAGTAATTCCATCTATACAGTTTTTACTGAATAGAGGAAGTGACTTAAAAAAAAGCGCCTGCGATTCCATTATAGCCACAGCCACTACCGGCTCGTATGCATTTAACTGCAACAGACCATCCTGTGAGGCGATCGTAACTGTTGCGTCGTTCCCTATCACTTTAAAACATATCTGGTTCATCAACTCCGGCATTACAGGATTTACCTTTCCGGGCATAATGGAAGAGCCTGGCTGAAGTGCAGGTAAATTGATCTCGAATATTCCGTTACGGGGCCCTGACGCTAAAAAAATCAAATCGCTGCTGATCTTGGACAATGCCACCGCAAAGTTTTTTAATGCCGAGGAGTACATCACGAAGGCCTGCATACTGCTTGTTGCTGCAATCAGGTCTTTAGCCAAATGCATGGGCTTGCCTGTAATTTTTGCAAGATGAGCAGCACATTTTTCAGCATAGCCTGGAGATGCGGTCAAGCCTGTACCAATAGCAGTTGCACCCATATTCTCTTCATATAAATATTCTTCAGTTTTACGCAGCACTTCAATGGCTGCATCAATCTGGTTACCGAAACCATGAAATTCCTGTCCAACTGTCATAGGCACGGCATCCTGGCCTTCGGTGCGGCCCATCTTCAGTATGTCTTTAAATTGGTCTCCTTTTTTATGAAACGCCTGCGAGAGCATCTTTGCCTGCTGTATCACTTTATCATTGTGTAATAACAAGGCCACGTGAATGGCGGTGGGGTATACATCGTTGGTTGACTGCCCCATATTCAGGTCGTCATGGGGCTCAATAAACTGGTATTCTCCTTTTTTCTTGCCCATCATTTCGAGCGCAATATTGGCGAGCACTTCGCAGGAATTCATGTTTGCAGATGTACCGGCGCCACCCTGGTACAGGTCTGTCAAAAACTGGTCGTGATATTTCCCATCCATCACTGCCAGGCAGGCTTTCTCAATAGCGACCAATTTTTCCTTTGGCATTCTTCCTACATCAGTGTTCGCACGGGCAGCAGCCAATTTTACTATGGCATAGGCCTTTACATAATCAGGATAAAAATTTGTTTTTACGCCGCTCACCTGGAAATTTTCAAGCGCCCTGAGGGTTTGCACCCCGTAGTAAGCATCGGCAGGAATTTGCTTTTCGCCAAGCAGGTCTTTTTCAGTGCGGGTTTGCTGGGCGTTTACATACTGCATGCCGATTAACAATAAGAAGGGCAATATTTTGAAGAAATGCATCTTTTTCATTTGATTTATTTTTAAATCTGCCAGGGAAAACCCTGGCAGCGAAATTGCGCCCGCAATTTTTTATTGTGGACGCAAGTTCAACAGATAAAAGGAAGTCATTAATAGGTAAAGAAAAGTTGCTGGAGTTGTTTTTTGTCTTTTGATTTTGTAAGCCCCAGCATTAACAATATCCTGGCCTTTTGGGGCGAAAGGTCATCCGACACAATAGTACCCAGTTCATCATCATTGATCTCGTCGTGAAGCACCACTCTTCCTGATGGAGTGCGGCTTGCCCGGCAAACCACGATACCCGCAGCTACGGCACGTTTTACGGCATCCATATAGGCTTTATTAAAATTACCGTTTCCTACGCCTGCAATTACGATTCCATCTACTTTTTTACTAATCAGTAAATCAAGCTGGTCGGAAGGGGCGTCGGCATACATGTAAACAATATCCACTCTTGGTAATTTCGTATCGTTTGTAATCGCAACCGGGCTTTTTGGCTTCACCTCACGTTCAGAAGTTGAATAATATTCTACTCTTCCATCGTAAGCCTGGCCAACCGGACCTGTATTAGGAGATCCAAAGGCATTTGTCTTTGTTGTACTTAATTTCATAACATCTCTTGCATCAAATATTCCTTCATTAAAGCTTACCAATACGCCCCGGCCTCTACTCTTAGGGTTGATCGCAATAGTAATGGCATCATACAGATTTTTGGGTCCGTCTGCACTGATTGCCGTTGCAGGGCGCATGGAGCCGGTAAGTACAACGGGTATATCGGTTGTAACGGCGAGGTCCAAAAAGTAAGCGGTTTCTTCCTGTGTATCTGTTCCATGTGTTATCACAATACCATCCGCTTCCTTGTTCTTAGCAATTTCGTTGATGCGCACCGCCAGTTTTTTCCAGATTTCAGTGGTCATATCCTGGCTACCCACCGATGCAATTTGTTCGCCGGTGATAGTGGCAATCTTCTTAACGGTGGGTATTGATCCAATAAGATCGTCAACCGGAATTTTCCCGGCAGTATAACCAGCCCGGTCGGCAGAGGCCCCTGCTCCCGCAATAGTGCCTCCCGTTGCTAATATAATTACCCTGGGTAACTGTTGTGCCTGGCTTTGCACCATTATCATAGCAAATACAAAAAGTACTAAAAGCTTTTTCATGATTTAAAATTTTTAAGTTTAGGTGATCAATCCATTGTTTGGAAAAGGACTACTCTCCCGATTTATAGAATGTGTGTGAAAAATTATATTTAAACGAGAACTGAACTTTTGTGATGGAAGTGTTCCATCCGTCGGTATAATTGTCGCGATCGCCATACTGAAATTCAACGCCCATCATGGCGTTCTTAACGGGATAGTACATCAGGTTTGCAACAATATATTGTCCTTTCTTGAATGCACTGGGAGCCTGTCCGTTAGAATTATCTATATCGATGGATGAGTAGCCAACGGAACTACTGAATTTTTCATTCCAGTTAATGTCTACAAAACCCACTAAGCCGGTAACGGGCAGGGCCACACCTTCAATCGGCAGGTTTGGATTCCCTGTTGTTTTGATGCCCACATCTACGGGGGCGTCGTTCATATAGTTTTGTATGCCTTCACCATATAATGCCGACCCACGGAAAGTGGCTCTTTTACCGAGTTTTATATTGGTGCTTAAATTGAGACCCCATCCCAACGCATCACCGGAAAGATCGGGACCCGTATTATCCATATCTTCCCATTCCATTTTGCGTAAAATTCCTGCAAGTTCCACATAACCCCATTTTCCGGCATGCCGGTACTCCGCAGAGAGATCGGGCAAGGGAAACCGGGGGTTTACGTTTTGCAATTCAATGCGGTCCGAATATATACCCTGGTCTGCACTGGCTCCCGGCCTTTCCAGCGCAATGGTTAAACGGCTATCGCCCTGTATGGGCATATAGCGTATTTGTACATTCCTGAAAAATGCCATCCCGGTAGGCCCCCAGTATTCCACCGTATTGGGAAATACATCGATGTCCATAAATGGGCTCCAGTATTGTCCTACCCCAAACTTCCCCAGTTCAGCATAGGCATGCCGTAAACGGATGGTGGTTTGCCCGGCGTCTACTCCGGTACCAAACATTTCAAATTCAAACTGTGTTTTCAATTCGCCCATTCCCGTTTGGAAATAGTTTTTAAATCCAAGCCTTGTTTGCCGCACAGAGAAATAGGCGTTGCCATCGGTTCCATACTCGTTTTTGTAGGCTGGCAGTTTAGTAGGCCGCACCACGTCAAACCAGTCGGGATGGATCTGGTTGAAATTATAACCCGCGTCCATCATAATAAAGCCATAAATTTCCATGGATTTGGGCTTCTCTTCTTCCTGTGCCCGGAGCACAGTAGCAGCCAGTAAAAAGATGGCAGAAAAAAGAAGTTGTTTTGTTGAAGATGAGCGTTTCATACTGTTTTAGTTTATAAGAATTGTATTGTTTTAGCCATTTTTAATCGTTTGTATGCTTCCATGTGATAATCATAGGCTTCTCTTGTTCAGGTAGGTAATTATTTCCGCTTCCAGGTCATCAGCAAGTTGCTGGTATTCCAGTTCGTTCCGCATTTCTTCCAACGACCTTTCCCTTGATTTTTTCAGGTTAACCTTACTTATATAATAATCATCCCAAAGCGTTTTAAAATTTCTATCCGTCATATACAGTATCTTAATCGTATCCAGGTGTTCGGCAAGCGGAATGATATTGAATACTTTTGAAAGAGGCATGGAATGATAGTTAATAATGAGGACAATATTAATACCAATACAAACCTGTTTTCAAATGACAGGGGTTAAATACCGTTAAATACAAGCGTTAATCACAACTCCGGATGGAACTATGCTCTTATCATCCGGGCCCGTTATCAAAAAATTCCAGGCTTTTCGAAGGTAAAGGACGGCGGGGCTATCTTTGCATGATGCACATCATGCTTCCCTATGATATCAATTAATCTGAAAAGTTCATAAATCTATCGAAATATTTATTAATGACAATCCTCAACAAGAGATATTCTTTCAACAATTCCAGGCCTTCGCAAAATACCCCGTCGTTATAAATTTCGTTATATTTGCCTCCCGACCGCCGAACATAACCCTCACCCTTTTGATTGATACATCCAGTCCTTGTGAATTTTTTGACATTAACATGCGACTATGTATGGAACAATTACACGATCCTTCTTTAGAAGAAATTACCCTCCAGGAGCAGCGGATATTGAATTATTCCGTATTCAAAAACTCTCCTATACTCACCAGGTTTCTCAGATTCATTGTTTCAGAAACGGTTGTTGAAAAAGTCCCGTACATCAAGGAATATAGTATTGCAGTAAATGTGCTTAACCGCCCCAAAAATTTTAATCCGCATGACGATGCGGTGGTACGTATTCATGCAGGGCGGCTTAGAAGAGCGCTGGGTGAATACTATCTTTCAGAGGGGAAAAATGACCCGCTTATTATTGATGTTCCTAAAGGCGGTTATGTGCCAAAATTTTTGCCAGCCGTTCCCCATGCCATTGTTTCAGCCGGTTGGTCTCAACATATCCTTCATCCCGTAGTAAGCGTATTTCCTTTTAAAGCCATCCCGCAAACGCCGGCCGTGCAAGAGTTGGCCGACACATTGTGCGGGCAATTGAGCGCCGAACTATCCCGGTTTCATGATCTTTCTGTGATAGGTTATTATTCAAGTGAAGTGACGGCAAAAATTGCAGAAAATATGCTGGAAGCCGCCACTTCGGTAAACGCTGATTATGTGTTAACAGGCAGCTTGCACATCAACGGACAAATGCTTCAGGCACGTGTAAATCTCCTGATGGCCAAAACCGGTAAAATAGTAATGACAGAATGTTTTGAAAAGGAAATACTTTCTGAAGACATTTTCGAAACATTAAATGAAGTAACACAGGCCATCATTGGCTTCCTGAGCGGTTATTATGGGATCATTTTCCAGGAAATGGCAGAAGCGTCGCCCCAAAAGGTTTTTAATAATTACAGTACATGGAAAGGCATTTGCGCTTACTATAAGTACCAGCGGTCTTACTCAGCAGCAAATTATGATTGCGCATTAGCCACGCTTGAACAATCCGTAAAAGATTTTCCCGATCAGGCAGTTTCCTGGGCAATGCTGGCCGAGCTTTACCTCAATGGCATGGGACTGGGAATGAAAAATATCAAAGACCCATTATCAAAAGGTTTTCAATGCATAACACAATGCTTAGATACTGATCCTTTTTGCCAGCATGGATGGTACGCGCTTTCCCTGTTTCATTTATTAAGCAATGAAAAAAAAGCCTGTATCGACGCGGCGCGCCACTGCATTCAGTTAAACCCCAATAATGCGGCAATGGTTTGCGGCGCGGCCGTTATCCTTTTTTACGCAGGCCGCTTTGAGGAAAGTGGGCCCATCATGGAAAGAGCCATTAAACTAAGCCCACATTATCCCTGGTGGATCAATGGCGGATATAGTCTTTATTATTTATACAAGAAAGATTATGCCTCTGCTTTGTTATGGGCAGAAAAAATGAACTCCTCAGAAACCTTTTGGTATCCTTTATTAAAATCAGTCGCGCTTTCTTATCTCAATAAAAAGGACGATGCAGAAACTTATTTATTAAAACTATTGCTGATTGAACCAGACATCCAGCAGCAACTGCAGAAAAAACTTTCAACATTAATATTATCAGAAGAATTAACAACTGATATTGTATTGGGATTGAAACAGGTCGGTTTACAGTTGACGTCAGCAGTATACATCAGCAGTAATGCAAACTGAATTTCAACAGAACATCAATAATGGGAGGATGTTTAACGGATGAGCGTTTTGCCAGTTTGTGACACATAATAATCCAATGCCCGGTAGGAAGCATAAAACTTATAGATATTACTTACATATTCCACAGTCTCCCGGCCGATTACCTGCGCAGCAATAATTTCAACATTGTCAAACCACACGTTTGGATCGAGACCTTTTTCACGCGCCATCTTGCGCATTTGAGCCACCCTTGCCGGACCACAATTGTAAGCAGCCAGTGCAAGCAAGTGTCGATTTAGCTCATCAATTTCAGGGGAAGTAAAATACCGGTCTACTAAATAACGCATGAATTTAACGCCGGCGTGCACATTGTTATCTATAGCGTTAATATTTTTGATATAGATGGGTTTGCCGGCTGCTGTTGAAGGCAAAACCTGCATAATGCCAACAGCGCCTGCATGACTCACCCTTGCCTGGTTTAATTGCGACTCCTGGTATCCCTGCCCCACCAAAAGAAGCCAATCCAGTTTGTACCGGTCGGCATAATTTTGAAAAGTGGCCCGAAGCGCTTTCACCTGCGAGAGGGTAGCTTTGTTGTGCATGCCGGGAAGCAGGTTTACATTTTTTACATACTTTTTGTATAACATGTTACCCAACAACGTTCCTTTGGCATTTTGTTTAACGAACTTATCGGTGGCAGCCTTCAATTTTGGAGAACCTTTTCGCAAAACGATGCCGTAAGAAACATTGCTGGCTAACGGAATCTGGTCATACAGCACCAGGCTATCCATCACATTTGCCCATAACCGGGCTACATCTTCAACTACGGCCGTAAAAGGAATAACACCGCTGTTAACCATTTCCAGCATGTCCTCCGATTCCAGGTAGGGATCTAAGGGTTTAACGACAACAGGCGGCAAGCCCTGCCGTGTCAACGAGTCATTCAGTTTCAGCACGGCGGTTTCGTAGCTGCTGCCCGTATGCAGGTAAATTTCCTTACCCGAAAGATCGGCAAGGGAGTTAAGCTTTGGCGATGTCAATCCACCCACAACAATCTCTTTTAAACCTGTAATGGTGGGTGTCGAAAAATCAACTATTTTTTTCCTTTCCTCCGTGATCGTCATACCTGCATAGGCGATGTCGCCATAACCGTCGCGTAAAAGCGGAATGACCTGGCTGCGATTTACCGGAATGAAAATAATCCGTACATGGTGAGGTTTGAAACGTAATTGTTGGTTAAGCGATTTTTCAAAAATATTCAGGGCTTCAAAGGCAATGCCTTTTCGTTCCTTGCCATTAACATAGTAATAAAGATGCGTATAGGGAACGAGGGCCCGTATCACTCTGCGCTCAATCATGCTGTCGAGGTCTCCAAACTGCGGCACTCCCAGTCCCAGGAATTCATTGTCGTCGTTAAATGTGACTTCAGTTGTATCTTCAGG
>CAYMKT010000066.1:7913-15219 GCA_964391065.1 uncultured Terrimonas sp.
CCAGTCCCAGGAATTCATTGTCGTCGTTAAATGTGACTTCAGTTGTATCTTCAGGCATTTCCGTAAAAGAACTATCTATTGATTGTGATGTAGCTGATTGCGCGCTATCAGTCTTTTGAGCGCAGGACACCAATCCCATGAAAATGACCAAAATTCCAGGCAGAACTATTTTTAAAACCGGCATCAGATTATGATTTATGAGAAGACCTGATAAAGATACACAAAGCGATGTTAAAAGCAAGAATTTCCTTCAGCCTAAACCAGGCATAACGGAGTTGGATATCGCTTTTTTTTTCGTCCTTTTGCACCATACAACAACTCCCTCGTGTTTTTAGGATTGTTGAAACTCAAAAGCGCGGCCACCCCACTGCGCGGCATGCCTGGTACAACCAGCATTAGTATACCCAATTTCTTCACCAACAACGGAAATCATATGAAACCGGAAGCATTTTCAGTGAGCCTTAGCGTGTTGCCTGAACGGCTATCCATAGGCGAAAGAAAGTAGTAATTATGGAGAACCCCTGTTACCGGGTATGGAGCAATAATACAAGAGCAGGCTTACAGCCGGTATCCAATACGCCGTGTTGCAAATCATAAACATATAGATATGGGAAAAAATTTTCAGGTAGCCATTATGCACGGTCATTCCAAAGACTACCTCCGGATTAAAAGCTATGTAGTGGACTGTGGTTTTTCGGCCAGGATACTGGTAGAGGAATATGGGGCGGATACCATTTTCGAAAATTTAAGAAACCTGGTCTGGAACGATGTGCACTGTGTTATTGTTATTTTAACGAAAGACGATGAAATGCTGAATGGTAAAAAAAGAGCCAGGCAAAACGTAGTATTTGAGTTAGGTTATTGCTTTGGGGCTTTCGACAGTTTGCCTGATATTGCCCCCTATAAGCCTAAGGATGCATTAATTGTTATTGCCGAACAGGAAGTGGAATTGTTTGCCGACATAGAGGGACTAACGAGGATTACTTATGAGAGTGGGAAAATATCCGAGAAGGAGGGCTTTATTAAAGAATGCCTTATGCGAACCTATAGAAAGGCCAAAAACTATTATATTTTTGACGGGCTATAATATCGGCATACGCTTCAGTACCGGTGAAATACAGGCCGGCAGGATATTTAAATAATTTTTTTGTTCAGTAAAATAAATCGAATGATTCGCTTTCTGCTATTATTTCCTGGTATTATATCTCTTTTCTGTAACATGGGGCTCAAGTGGTCAAACAATGACGCTGCTGCAGTAGCCATAGCTGATTTTAAAAATGGGCAGGATGAAAATATTGTGGCGCTTGCTGATTTCGGTGTAACACCCAACAGCTTTGAAAATGCCAGCGCTGCGGTAAAAAAGGCAATTGCGTTTTGTAAAACAAAAAAGAACGTTACCTTTTTATTACCCGGTGGACGTATAGATCTTTGGCCTGAAGGTTCGGATAAAGCGGAACTGTATATTTCAAATTCTACCGAAGATGATTCCTTACCGAAAGTAAAGAACATTGCATTTTTTATGGATGGGTTTACCGATTTTACCATCGACGGAAACAACACACTGGTAGTGCTGCACGGTAAAATGGTTTCATTTGCGATATTAAACAGTGAAAATATCCATATCAAAAATCTTCAGTTCGACTATGAACGGCCAACCATGTCGGAACTCAGCATTGTCTCCGCCTCGGCTCAATCCATCGAAGCCACTGTTCACCCCGGTTCAAAATACTGGATTGATAAGGGAAAGCTCACCTGGTATGGCGAAGGATGGAAAAACAATTCCTTCCATGCTATCGCATTCAGGCCGGGTAAGGAAATCATGCAGTATAGTTCTTTTAAACCGTTTGCCGCAGGTACAGTTGTTCAAACCAGTCCGTTACACCTGGTTTTTTCGGGCGACTTTTCACCATTGCAGTTTGAACCGGGCGACGTACTAACAGTGCGTGATCCTTACCGCGACAACTGTGGCGCCTTTATCAACCTTAGTAAAAACATCCGCATTGAACAGTTGCAAATGCATTATATGCACGGGCTGGGCATTGTTTCGCAATTTTCGGAAAACATTTCTTTATTGAAGGTTGCAGTAGCGCCGCGGAAAAATAGCGGCCGCATCATCAGCTCCTTTGCCGACTGCTTTCATTTTTCGGGCTGCAGGGGAAAAATAGTCGTGGATAGTTGCTTTACATCGGGCTCGCACGATGATCCGGTAAACGTGCATGGCACCCATCTTAAAATTGTAGCCATTGAAGCCGGCAAAAAAATAAGGGCCAGGTTCATGCATCATCAAACCTGGGGCTTCAGCGCTTTGTTTGCAAACGATAGCATTGTTTTCGTTAACCCGCAAACCTTAGTGCCGGTTGCATATGCCAGTATCAGCAAGGCGAGGTTAGTGAACAAACGCGAGATGGAATTTGAATTGACGGGTGCGCTGCCACATGAACTTAAGGCAGGCGACTGCGTTGAAAACACTACCTGGACGCCGGAAGTAATTATCCGCAACAGTCGCTTTGAAAGAACCAACACCAGGGGTTTGCTCATCACTACGCGAAAGAAAGTGTTAATAGAGAACAACATCTTTTTCAGAACCGGTATGCATGCGATATTGATTGCCGATGATGCTTTAAGCTGGTACGAATCAGGTCCCGTGCAGGATGTTACCATCAGGAATAACGTTTTTGAAGAATGCGGGTACAATTCATCGCCTGGAAATTACGTGATTGCCATTTCTCCCGAAAATCACCAATTGGCGCCGGGATTTATGGTGCATCAAAACATACGTATTGAAAATAATATTTTTAAGGTTTACGATTATCCCATTTTAACAGCAAGGAGTACCGGTAACCTCATTTTTCGAAACAATGCCATTATTCAAACGGATCTCATGCGGCCGGGCGCCGTCCGGCCTGCATTTATGTTAACAGCCTGCGAGAATGTTATAATAGAAAAAAATGATTTTAAAACGAATATAAAACCGGCAGTGCGTACGATAAGTATGAGCAACAAGGAGCTGAAAACCGATATTCCGTAGTGCAAAAACCTTATCCTTATTACCAACAGCTTTGAGCAGATGGCAGGTCATGTAAACCAGAACGGGTGCCCCGCCTCAAGTATAATTCATTAATTGTATATTTATAAACCGGATGATATGTACTGCCGTGATGAATACCAACCGTTATCCTTTTCACAACGGCTCAGTGCTGAATCATCAACACTTTATACAGGAATCACATGCAGAAGATAACCCTATTTTTAGCGTCATCGTCCGAACTAAAAGACGACAGAACCGGTTTTGAAATATTCATCAACAGGAAGAACAAGGAGTTCTATAAAAAAAATGTTTTTCTTGAACTGGTCATCTGGGAGGATTTTTTAGATGCCGTATCCAAAACCAGGTTGCAGGATGAATACAACAAAGCGATCAGCCGCTGCGATATATTTTTGATGCTTTTTTTTACCAAAGTGGGAAAATACACCGAAGAAGAATTCGAAAAGGCATTTCAGGCATTTCACAGCAGCAACAAGCCTTTTATATTCACTTATTTTAAAGACGCGCCCATTTCAACCGGCGACATTAATGACGATATTATCTCTCTTTTGCAGTTCAAAAAAAAGTTGTCTGATCTTGGACATTTTTATTCCACGTACAAAAATATTGATGAGCTCACAGCTAAATTCGGCGCGCAGTTGGAAAAACTGAATGATGAGGACTTTCTGAGCTTCGGCGCCGAAAAGCCCGATCGTTCCGGTACCCCGGTGAACATTACCCAAATGCACTCTGGTTCGGGCGACAACGTTGGCGGAAATAAAATCATTAATAAATAACTTACTTATGTCAGGTACAAGCCAATCGCATTCTGGTTCCGGCGACAATGTGGGTGGAAATAAAATATTGAACCTTAGCTTCCCGAGATTGCTGGCCGGAGGTATTATTATTGTATTCATCTCCATTGCGTTTATTTACTGGCGATCCAATAAGGAACGTTTCTTTTTTGATGAAGATAAAATTGATGTGGCCATAACCGTTACCGATAGCTTACAAATAGCCGGCATGACTGAAGATGAAGCATTGATGTACACCGTAGAGGATTTAATCTATTACGACTTACACACCAGTGGCGATACTACACAAATCATTCCGAGCTCGAAATACATGGATAAACTTCGCCACAATGAAGAGCTACCTGGTGAAACCCATACCGGGTATGTGCAGTTGTACTCAAAAATCCCGAAAATTAATTTCAAGGTCACCAACAACTCCAACAAGACTATATTTTTTTCTAAAATTGAAATTGATGTAGAAAGCAGCGAGGTTGATCCCGAACCCATGCCGGCCTTTAATGTGGGCGAATGTTTCATAGGCGAAAGCAATGAAACCTTGTCGTTTCAAATTTATAATGAGGGCTGGAGTCCCATGAAAAACGTGAAATTAAATTTGAATGTCATTACGCCTGAGGAGAAAGTGGATTACGGAAATACGCCTTACCAAGTGGGCTATGAAACGATTGAAAAAGAACAGTTGGTTGACCTGTTCCCCATTCTGCGAAAACAGGGAGTTGATGTGGATCGTTTGATTGCCTGTACCAGGGATGAATATGGCGTTGACATAGATACCGCCCTGGTAAAAACAGGGCTGGCTAAGTACGTGCAGGATACCTCTGTTATTCCCGGCTCGCGCAATGAAATACAGGGTATCGTTTACGGTTGGGTAATGTACAATGATGTGAACGGCAAACCGTACAGGCTCAAAATAAACATGCCCATTGCCATTTACCGGGAATGGGGCTGTGGCGCTGCCGGATTGGAAACAGGAGCTTACGACATCGCTTTATGCGAATCGGGTAAAAATTATAAAGTGGTGTATCCTCTATCGCAATACCTGAAAGCATCGGATATCGACAACTTTGGAGTAAAATTAATTTGCCCGAAAAGTTCAATCCATAAAATGAATGTAAAACTATACTACGCCGGCAATCAATTCATCGAAAAGCAAATTAGCTACCACCTCATTGTTCCCCGAAGGATGGTGGAAGAAGAAGTGATTGCTTTTAAAGGAAACGGAAAATGTGCAGACCCTAACCCGGCGCAGGCTTTGACGCCATAAAAGACAAAAGCATAGCCGGTTGCTTCGTAGCTTTGGAAATCCGGTTTTGTATTGAATATCTTTAAAAAATTTACTGAACAATATGAGCGTGCTGAAACGTAATAATGTGGTGGTTAAAGGCAAGGGAGGCCCGGCAATGATGTTCGCGCACGGGTTTGGCTGCGATCAGAACATGTGGAGATACGTGGTGCCTGCTTTTGAGGATGACTATAAAATCATCACCTTCGATCATGTTGGCGCCGGGGGCTCGGACCTCTCCGCCTTTGTACCCCAAAAATACGCCAGCCTCGACGGGTACGCGGATGACATCATAGAAATTGCCAGGGAACTGGCATTGAACGATATTATTTTCGTGGGCCACTCCGTGAGTGCGTTAATGGGTATTATTGCATCTCTAAAAGCTCCCGGAGTTTTTACATCGCTTGTACTGGTTGGCCCTTCACCCTCTTATATCAACGATGGCGACTATACCGGCGGCTTCACGAAACAGCAAATTGAAGAATTACTGGAATCCCTCGATAACAATCACCTCGGTTGGTCGATGACAATGGCGCCGGTTGTTATGGGTAATCCTGAAAGAAAAGATTTGAATGAAGAATTATCCAATAGCTTTTGCAGGACTGATCCGGGTATTGCAAAGCATTTTGCCCGAACCACCTTTCTTTCAGACCGCAGAGATATTGTTGCCAATGTAAATATTCCCACACTGATACTCCAATGCTCCAACGATGTAATTGCCCCTGAAGCAGTGGGCAACTATATGCATCAGCAAATAAAAGGCAGCAAACTGGTATTAATGAACGCCACCGGTCATTGCCCGAACCTGAGCGCCCCCCAGGAAACGATCACCGCGATAAAGGAATTTTTAGCATGACCGGCTTTCAACATAACGGCGGGGCTGCTTCGGGAGAAAATTTCGAACATTTTTTCGAACAATCCTTAAATGGATTTGCCATTGCCAACCCACAAGGCATTATTGCAAGAACCAATACCAGGTTGTCCAACTGGGTAGGCGTTCCGGCGGGTGAATTAAGGGGTAAACGGTTTTCCGACCTGTTAACTATCGCAGGCAGGATATATTATGAAACGCATTTATGGCCCTTACTCAGAATACAGGGGTTTTTTGATGAAGTATTGGTGGAGTTAGACCATCCATCCGGACAAAGATTACGGGTTTTAGTAAACGGACTGGAATGCAGGGATGAAAATAACAACCCGGAAGTGATTTATTATACGGTAGCAAAGGCCACCGAACGGCTCCAATACGAACAGAATTTGCAGTACGCCAAAACGGTAGCCGAAAAAGAGCTGCTGGCCGAAAGAGAAAACGTGTTGCTGAGAGAACAGTTAATAGCCGTTTTAGGCCACGACCTTCGAAACCCTCTTGGCGCCATTGGCATGGTTGCCGATATATTGCGTCAAACATCGGCTGATGAAAAAAATACCGAATTGCTGGCTATGCTCAAACGCAGCAGCCATCGCATGACCGAACTGGTTGATAATATCATGGATTTTGCGCGAACCCGTTTAGGGGAAGGTATTGTGATTAACAGGCAATATACAAAACTGGAACCGGCGCTTCACCAGGTGGTGAACGAACTACGGCTCATTTATCCCAAAAAAGTGATTATTGAGGAATTTGATATCGCTGAACCCGTGTATTGTGATCATTCGCGTATTGCCCAGTTATTATCGAACCTGCTGGCGAACGCACTAACGCATGGGCGGCAGGATGCTCCCGTGGTTGTTCGCGCTTTTCATGGCAACGGGCTGCTAAAAATCGCCGTATGCAACAGCGGGGCAAAAATTCCTGAAGAGCTGCAACAACGCATCTTCGTGCCATTTACAAGGGAAGGAAACCGCCCGAGTAACAACGGGTTGGGGTTGGGACTCTACATTTCATCGGAAATTGCCCGGGCGCATAACGCCACATTAACCTGCACTTCCACTACCGAAGAAACCTGTTTTACTTTTGAAATGCCAGACTAACAATGTTGTAGCATAGCGCTAACAGTTGTTGTCCTCAACTAATATCTAAGCTGACGCGGAGGTTCTGCAAGATCATCCGTGCTTTTTAAAGTAGCTGAATTGTAACCGGTGCCGGTCAGAGACCGGTTGCTTTGGAAGACACAGATGTCCCGTTGGAACAACTGCGCCAGGAAAGGACTTTCCGCTTGTGCTGTCTTTTGACAAACGCTTCGGCAG
>CAYMKT010000066.1:15319-19543 GCA_964391065.1 uncultured Terrimonas sp.
CTGCGCCAGGAAAGGACTTTCCGCTTGTGCTGTCTTTTGACAAACGCTTCGGCAGCCGTCATTTACTTCGCGTTCGAATAATAGAAATGCCCGTCTTCCGCGCCAATCAATAACCGGGGTTTGCCGTCTTTTCCCCAGCGCACAATAGTGGGACTGGTAGTATGCCCGGCCAATTTTTCGGTAAACAAATCGCCTTTGTCGGTAAAAGCCACTACTCCATTCTGTTCACCCGTGTTTTCGTACAGGGCAGTGTTTTTGCTGTTAACAATAAGGTCAAGGTCGCCATCGGCGTCCCAATCCACAAAGGTTATTTTGCGGCGGCCGCTTCCCCCGGCTATCTTACGGTTCAACTGCAGTTTGCCGCCGGTAGCCGCATCCGCAAAAATGTGCTTACCTGGGTTCAGGTACAGCTCCCCGTTCTTGCGAAACCGCTCATAGTAGGCCAGGTAGCCTTCATGGTCGAGCATCACCAGGTCCATGAGGCCATCCTTATTCCAGTCGACGGCAAACGGCGTGGTTCTCCATTGCGTAGCCAGTTCATTTTTGCCGGGGTTCCACCAGTTCCATGCGGGCTTCGGAACTTTTGCGCCTGCCCAATCTACTTTTACTCCACCCATTTTTTTTAATTCGGTAACGCCATTGGATTCTATTCGCTTAAACCATTCCACCCGGCCCCAGATGGAGTTGATGATAATGTCTTTCAGTCCATCGCCATCCCAATCGGCCACGGTGAGCGTGGTGTAGCCCCATTTGCGTTCGCAAGGTCCCTGGATGGAACCATTTTCACCCGCCATAACTCTTATCACTTCTCCATCGGCCCGCAGCAAGCGCGGTTTGTTCCAGCGGGGCGGATCGCCGCCATCCATATTTTCAATGAACCCGATGTAGCCGGCCGAATTTCCGCAGATCAAATCTTCATCACCATCATTATCCCAGTCCACGCTGAACGGCGTTGCCAGTGCGCCAAACTTCACATACTGCGCTTCCTGCTCAAAATAAACAGGCGATTTAAACTGCGGCATGCCGTTGGCCACCTTGCCGGTATTTTCAATCAAGGCCACGCGGCCGTCTTCATCACCCACAATCAAATCCATATGGCCATCTTTGTTCCAGTCTGTGGCCGTGGGCGTCATCATCTCCAGGTCCATGATGATCTTCCCTTGTTCATTTTCCAGGAAGCGGCCTTTTGCATAGCTGGGTTTAGTCCTCGTTCCGGTATTTTCAAACCAGGTAAAGCGGTCGATAAAGTCGCCGCAGATAAGGTCGAGGTCGCCATCACCATCAAAATCCGCAAAATTCGGCGAGGGCATGCCGTATACGTCAATATCGCTGCCTCCCGCTTGCAGCCGCCTGGGGGGCGACCAGCCATTGTTACCTGTGTTGGTGATCAGATACACATAGCCATGCAAAGGCCCGTTGGTCCATGTGCCGGTTTTATCAAATTTATTGTCCCAGCCATAATCGCCCCATTCGCCGCGGCCAACAATAATATCGGGATCACCATCATTATCATAGTCAAGGTATTTCCATTGGTCGGCCCGTATTTTGGTGAATGCCGAATCGAAAGCGGTGTTGGTATAAATAGAATCTTCAATGAAAGTGGGCGAATCAAAAAAGTTTTTGTATTCCACATAGGGTCCGAGCAACTTCGGGGTATTGTTTACATACGACACCTGCAGGTTCTTTTTTGCGGGACCAATTTTTACCGGCGCTTTAAAAACCGGATGCGTGCCACCGCCGGGATTTTCAAAAAACCAAATGCCGTTGAAAGGCACGTCGGTACAAACCACCAGCAGGTCGGCATCGCCATCGCGATCGAAATCGACAGGCAGGGGATTCCCCCAAAGCCCCACGCCAAGGTCAGCCTTCAGACCCGGGTTCAGGTATTCCAATCTTTTGAGTGCATTGTTCCATGTATCCCCCTGGGCATAAGTATTGATGCAGAATAGCCACAGGCAAAATATGCGTCCAGATATGCATAGCAATTTTTTGTTCATGTGCACACTGATTTTGAATGGGCTAAAGATATTTAATTATGGGGTAAGCGTTTACTATTGTTAGTGAGTTGGTGCCCTGGTGTGCTGCTGGTGAATGATGACAGCAACGGTTAGAGAAAAATAAACCATTTTATGTATCTTCCGACATAAACAAAAACCATCCTGATGAAATTTTTCTCTGCCTTTTTTGTATTGATCCTTTTTCTTCATCCCGCACAACCATCAACAGCCCAGGCTGTTCATGAAGCAGCACCCATACAAACCGGCGCCGAACAAACGGATCAGTACCTCCCTTACCTCAAAGGAAAAAGAGTAGCTATACTTGCCAATCCTACCTCCATCATCGGCAAAACGCATTTGGTGGACAGTTTGAAAAGTTTAGGTATTCATATCGTGAAAGTGTTCGGACCCGAACATGGCTTTCGCGGCAACGCCAGCGCCGGCGTGGTGGTAGCCGACGAAACCGATAAGGCTACGGGCATACCTATTGTTTCATTATACGGTAAAAAAAACAAACCTACTAAGGAAGACCTCGCCGATGTAGACGTTATGATATACGACCTGCAGGATGTAGGCGTTCGCTTTTATACCAACATCAATGCATTGGCCCGCTTAATGGAGGCTTGTTATGAAAACGGCAAAGAGCTGCTCATTCTCGACCGTCCGAATCCCAATGCGTATTTTATTGACGGACCGGTACTGGACATGCAATTCAAGTCGGGCATCGGCATGTTTCCGATACCCATATCGCATGGGTTAACCGTAGGCGAGTTTGCGCAAATGGCCAATGGCGAAGGATGGCTTACCAATAAGGTAAAATGTAAGCTCCGCATTATTAAAGTGGCCAACTATACCCACGATATGCCCTACACGCTACCGGTAAGTCCATCGCCCAACTTAAATACGCAGCAAGCTGTTTTGCTATACCCTTCCACCTGTTTATTTGAAGGCGTCTATCTTAACCATGGTCGTGGTACGTATTTTCCTTTTACCGTAATTGGCAGTCCCGAACTGAAGGGTAAATATGCTTTCTCTTACACACCTGTGGGCATTAAGGGCATGGCGGAAACCCCACTCTTTATGAACCAGGAATGCTATGGACTGGACCTGCGCCATTATGATGTGACATTATTAAGAAAAAGCAAACAGATCAACCTGCAATGGATGATGGAACTGTACAAAGCCTCACCCCACAAGGAAAAATTCTTTGATTCCAAACTCAGCAAGGAAATGGGCGTTATTGAAAGGCTAACCGGATCGGCCTTGTTCAGGCAACAGATTATTGAGGGTAAATCCGAACAGGAAATTCGTGCAAGCTGGGAGCCCGGCTTGAGTGAATACAAAGTGATGCGAAAAAAATACCTGCTTTATCCTTAACGAAATTTCTCAAAAGGTTTTGATTAGGGAATGATACTAAATATTGAAAAAATACTTAATTTAATAGCGGCAATATAATTCTCCTGGCTTGTTAATCAATATTTCAGTCAACCTCCCAGTCATGAACAAACAAATTACAATGCTGCTGCCGGGTTTAATAATAACCTTTTTCAGTGCTTGCTCCGAAAAAAAGTCTGATGATAAATCCTCCAACAGCATGGCTTTGGCGGCACAAAGTACCAGTGACTACGGCGGTTTTGAAAGCCAGATAAAATGGGGTGAGCACCTGGTAATTATTGCCGGATGTAACGATTGCCATACGCCCAAAAAGATGACCGCCATGGGACCAGTTCTCGATACCGCCCTGTGGTTATCGGGGCACCCGGCCAAGATGCCGGGAATTGATGTGGATCGAAAGGCGATGGAAAGTAAGGGTCTGGTGGTAACAATGGATTTGACGGAATGGGTGGGACCCTGGGGTGTTTCTTATACCGCAAATCTTACCCCCGATGAAACCGGGATCGGCTCATGGACGGAAGACCAGTTTTTCATGGCTTTACGTGAAGGGAAGTACAAAGGACTGCCGGGCTCAAGACCACTCCTTCCTCCAATGCCCTGGGAAATGATTCGACATATGACCGACAATGAAATAAGTGCGATGTTTGCCTACCTGAAAAGTATCAAGCCAGTCAGTAATGTAGTGCCTCCTCCGCTTCCACCGGCAAATGTGGCACGGTAGTAGATTATTGATCCCCTATCCTGAAGGTGGCTTTCTTCGCCACCGGGCTTTCCTGGCTTGGGGGATGGTTACAGCCAGCGCCAGAAGAATTATTCTTTACTTATTTTGAAC
>CAYMKT010000067.1:0-19458 GCA_964391065.1 uncultured Terrimonas sp.
CCTGCTGTTTTTCTTTTCTTCTTTGTTTTGTATCGACATATGCATAATGCGTTATTCGTGAGACCGCCTTTTGCAAACGAAGTGCAGCAAAAGGCTTAGTTGAACAATCCCGCCGAAGGCGGCCCCTGGCTTCCCACGGAACCGGGGTTCAGGACTGGCAATGAGGTATCATACCTGTGATCAATTGCCGGTTGGTTGTATGTCATACAACGGGGCAAACTGAATCATGCACTCCGGGCTTACCTGTTTAATTTGTATACCTCAGATCCTGCCAGCAGCAATGCGCCTGCTCCGTACGACTCCCAGCTATCTTCGTTAAAGTTTCTCCTGGGGTCGGCGCCAATGGGTTGCACCCAACCGAATTTACCGTCATCCTTTATAAGCGTATTAAGCCCTTCCCATGCTTTTTTTACAGCCGGGAGAAATTTTTCCGGGTCTAATATTTTTTGATTCAATCCCCATGCAAATGCATAACAGTTAAATCCCGACCCGCTGCCTTCTCCACCCGGGAAAGCCTCCGGATCCAGCAAGCTGCTGCGCCATAAACCATTCGCTTGCTGAAGAGATACCAGGCGGTTAGCCATCTCTTTAAAGAGATCAACATAAAAGCTTCGGTCAGGGTAATCCTGCGGCATTTCTTCCAGCAATCGCACCAGTCCCGCCATCACCCAGCCATTGCCTCTCGACCAGAATATTTTCTTTCCATTGGCTTCCATTTTGTTGGTACCGCCCACCGTCCATAAATAAGAAGCATCCCTTGCAAACAGTTTTTCTTCGTGGTTATACAACAGTTGGTAGGTTTGCCTGAAGAGTGTGTCGGCTAATACCAGGTAAGAGGGATCTTTGAGGGTTTTTGAAAGTTTGGCCAGCGTAGGAGGCGCCATAAAAAGCGCATCGCACCACCACCAGGTAATGCCATGTTTTTTTATTTCATTTCCCGGCACCCTGCTCATTTTATTTACGGTATCAATCGTTGGACGAAGCATTCGCTTTTTTTTGCGCATGCGGTACAGGTCAATATAAGTTTGGCTGATGGCGATATCGTCTGCATGATCGTACCGGGATGCCGGTCGCCACTGGTTGCGTTCTCCTATTGCCATCATGGAATCAAGCAGTGGTTTTGATTGGGTAATCCCGTAAGCCGCAAACACACCGGTATAGAAGGCTGCGTTGGTCCAGGTATTTTCGGGTTTATTGTTTGAATGATTCAATTGCCAGTGGGCTACTTTCAGCAATGTTTCTTTGATATAAGCCTGCTGGAATACATCTATTGTAAAACGCTTTCCCTTTTCTGCGTTTTTTATTTTTTCGAGCAATTCAGTCAGTTCTTTCACTTTTTCAGGATGCTGGCTATACAGGTTATTGTCTTCATGAATATCGGCAGCAAGATGATACAATTGCGCCACAGGGCCGCCAGGCGTAGGTTCCACTACAGCAGGAACAGTAAAGCCACCCGAGCCCAGTTGAGTGATTAATTTCCAGTCGCCTTTCCGGATATCATAAACGCCTCTGGAAGAGATATTAACGATAGCAGGTTGTTCTGCAACAGATGCGGCTTTTCCTGTAAGCACCGGCAATATGGAATAGCTGTCTTCGGTCTCAAATTTTCCTGATGTTTCGCCTACCAGTTCCACACAGGTAGCCATCAGGCTGGCGAGGGTGATGGTAGCATTGCACACGCTTCCGGCGTTCACCCTGCCGGGGTAACGAACTATAAATGGAACCCTGTGGCCGCCTTCAAAAGCATCGCCCTTCATACCCCTGAACGGACCGGCAGCGTGATGTTGAAACATCTCTACAAAATTTTCGCGCCAGTACGGACCATTATCGCTGGAGAAGATAACCAATGTGTTACCGGCGATACCCATGCTGTCGAGCGTATGCAGTATTTGACCAACGGCATCGTCTACCTGCTGCACGTAATCTCCATACTCGCCGGCCTGCGATTTGCCCCTGAAATGTTCAGCAGGCACCCAGGGTGTGTGTGGCGCCGGCATGGGAAAGTAAAGAAAGAATGGGTTGTTGGAACCGTCCTGTTTTCTAATAAAATCATTTGCCTTGCGGGTAAAGGCAGGAAGCACATCGTAAAAATCAAAAGAAGGCGACATTAATCCAGCTCTCCAGAACGGACCCGTATAACCCGATTCTAATTTATTGCCATTGGTGTGAGCGGTGAGTGATGCTGTTAACCTGTCATTTTCGAGATAACAATAAGGAGGCATATCGAGCGATGCGGGGAGTATATACGAATAATCAAATCCCTGGGTAGTGGGCCCGCCAACAGGAGCTTCGGAAAAATCAATATGATCGGGATTCATTTCCTGTGTAATGCCGTACAGGCGATCTTTATTGAATGCCGGTTTAATCGAATCTTTGTAGGCCTCTTTTGGAACCCAATCCAGTCCGAGATGCCATTTGCCTACCACTCCCGTGCGATACGCGTTCGTTTTTAAGAGCGTGGCTACCGTTGGCTGGCCTTCGTCGATCAGCGTTCTGCTGTATCCGCGTAACACACCCACGGGCAGCCGGCTGCGCCAGGGATACCTGCCGGTAAGAATAGAATAACGCGATGGAGTACACACCGAAGAAGTGGTGTGGGCGTCTGTAAACCGCATTCCTTCTCCCGCCAAACGGTCGATATTGGGCGTGGCTATTTTTGATGCCGCATTATTCGCGGAAACATCGCCGTACCCCATATCATCGGCAAGAATGTATACAATATTCGGTAGCGTTTTTTGCTGGGCCTGTAAGACCATCACAGGCATCGCTGCAAAAAAGCAATGCAGGAACACCAGCGTGTACCATGAAGTGCGGGAAGGAGAACTGTTTTTTTTCATTCCGTTGATTTGGCGGTTTTTTGAATGCCGGGCTTATAGTTTTTTATAAAATTTTCCCGGAGGGTTTGGGGTAGTTGCAACCGGTCGCCTGTTCTTTTCATATAATCCTGTAATTCGCCGATCAGTTCGTCGGCCGGCACTGCAAACTTTTGGTTGAACATGAGGTTTACTTTTTCCTGCGGGTCCTGTATCACATCATATAATTCTACAAAGGTTTCATCTTTAAAGATGTCAACAATCAGCTTGTAATTATTTTTTACTATGCAGCGTTGTGCACTACCCAGTGAGCCATTGCCATCGTACTGAACAAATATGGCATTTCTTGTGGGGGATTGACCCTGCAACAGGGGTATAAGCGACCTGCCATCGAGATTTGGAGGAACGGGCAGCCCGTTGTATTCGAGCAATGTAGGCAACACGTCTACCAGGCTTACCGGCGCATCTGATGCTTTAATGGCCGGTTGAAAATCCTTAGGCAGTTTTACAATCAGCGGAACTTTGGCTGATGCTTCATACATGCACATCTTTTGCCAGAGGGAGTGACTGCCCAGCATTTCGCCATGATCGGCTGTAAATACAATGATCGCTTTATCGTACAATCCTTCCTTTTTGAGCGCATTGATTACCCGGCCTACTTCATCGTCAAGCAATTTTACAAGTCCCAGGTATTTTGTCCAGATCTCACGCCACTGTTCGCGGCTATATCTCGATCCAATAAACCCGGTGAGGTTATACATCTGCAACGGTGATTGACCGGAATACCATTCCCCGATATTCTCCGGCAATGTAAAATCCCCGGGCTTGATCATGGAATAATAGGGTTCGGGTATGTCGAACGGAGGATGTGGAGCAAGGAACATGGCATTTAACAGCAGGGGTTTGGTTCGGTCTCTCTGTTCAATGGCTGCGATGCTTTTTGATGCGATATAATGATCCAGGAAATAATCCACTCCATCTTTATATACTGCAAAGGCCGGGGTGGAGTATGATCTTAACCTCGAATGAGCCCCGGAAACAATTTCCGGCGCATTGTCTTTAAATTGTTTTCCGCCGGGTTTGGTTTTATTGTTCGACTTTACCCATTCGCTGTAATCTTTTTGGGTGATCCATTTGGTTTTACTTTTGGGATCCTCATCGATTTTTTCTGCCGTAAAAAAATGTTGTTTACCTATATGGTGACTGTCCCATTCTTTTTCCAGCAAACCGTATAAATGAGGTATTCCTGCCTTAGTATTACCGTACATTTCATCTTCCTTTTCCCAGGGATTAATCAGCGAGCCGGTTCTGTTGGCATACAAGCCGGTAAAAAATGAGGCACGGGAAGGTGCGCAAAGCGGTACGGCGCAATAGGCCCGGGTAAAATGAACGCCATCGTTTTGGAGCGAATTGATATTAGGCGTGAGGTTTCCCAATACATCTGCACGGAGTTGATCCGCCATTATAATAACAACAGGTGTTCTCTCTTTTTTTTGCGCCACACACAAGACCGGCCAAAGCAGCAATAAGCTCAAACCAATATTTTTTTTCATATGCATTCGTTTAATATCTTTCGGCTAATGCAGGGTTTGTTTCCCTGAGATATTTTACCAGTTTATTTTCGAGCGCTTTGCTTTTTGCAGGCTGTTCTTTCGAAATATCGTGTGTTTCTCCTATGTCGTTTCGAAGATCGTACAATTCTGTTTTATTGGTCTTCCAGAATTTGATCAGTTTATAATCGGCTTCTATGATGGCCGAATGCGGGTAGCTGTTGTGGTAACGGTGAAAGTAGAAATCCGGCGATAACCTTTCCACGCTTCCTTTTCCGCCGTTTTTTAATACCGACACCATACTGCCACCGTCTACGGCCTGCAATCTTTGCCGGGCGTTGCCGCCTAATTCAGCAAATGTGGGCAACAGGTCCCAGCCTGCCACGGGCACATCCGACTGGCTGCCTGCTGCAATGCCTGGTCCCTTAACTATAAAAGGCACCCGTATGCCGCCTTCGTACAGGGTCCATTTGCCGCCGCGCAGCGGGTAATTGCGCATGGGCGTTTCGAAAGCGGATGCGGGATCGAGCCGGTTTCTTACGGGGGGGATAAATTCAACGGCACCATTGTCTGCCATCAAAAAAATATAGGTGTTGCCTGCAATGCCGAGCGCTTCCACCATTTGCAGCAGGTTGCCGATACTACCATCGAGGTCGTTGATCATAGCAGCCCAGGCAGGGTTTGTATGTTTCTTTCCGGGTTTTTTTGAATTGAATGTATCGTAGGTGCTTTGTTTGGATTCAAAGTTTACGTGGGTGGCATAATGTGATACCTGCAAATAGAAAGGTTTTTTTTCTTTCACTTCTTTTTTCATAAATCGTATAGCCCTTTCCGTTATACTGTCCATTTGTTTTGGATTGCCGGTAATATAGTGTTTCAACCACTTTTCTTCCCTGTCCTGCGAAAGATCGCCGTCCTTGTTCCCGGTATCGCCGTCGCTCTCGTCATATCCTAACTGCGCCGGCGTGATTTTCGCTCTCAGGTCCCATTTGCCAAAATGCGCTGCCCTGTAGCGATTGTCGATTGCTTTTAATACCTGCGGAATGGAAAGTGAAGCGGTATGCCCGGGTGCATAATTTGCCGCGAATACCTCATCGCCCTGGCGCACGGAGGTTTGTCCGAATTGAATGCTGCGGCGGCTGGGCGTGCAGATGGGATCGGGCGCATAACCTCTTGTAAACCGCATGCCTTCGCTGGAAAACCGGGCAATATTGGGCGTTTCAAAATAATCGCTTTTCGAGTCCTGCAGACGTTCGTCCATTGGCGATGAAAAACAGCTCCAGCCCAGGTCGTCCAGTAGTATTAATATGATATTGGGCGGATTGGTTTTTTGCGCCATCAGTGAACTACTGGTGATCATCAATACAAAACCCCAAATCAACCAGCGCCATTTTTTGCTACCTGTATTCATTTTTATCGGATGTTCATTTTGGTGAAGAAATTATTGCTTTTGAAATGCCGGGTTATATTTTCCTCTTTCCTTAAAGCCATCGAATGGACGCATCAAACCAAAGCGCGGGTAACTGTCGAAAATATCGCCATTACCGGTCATCCTCGGATCGCCCTGTTCTGTTAATTTTTTTTCCAACTCTTTCTTAAGTGTTTCCAGGACAGGCTGCATATTGGGTAGCGCGGAAAGATCATGTAAGCAATAGGGATCCGCGTTAATATCGTACAATTCATTGGCTTCCCTTTTTTCAAAACTCAAATGAAAAAGTAAAGGTTCACTGGCCTTATTTTTTATCATGTATGATTTAGTGGGAGAACCATCGATATCTTCATAACCCTCGTCAATAGGCTTCATATCCGCATTGTCGGTTACAGCGAGTTGATTTGCAGGTGGTGGATCGCCCATTGGCCAGCGGGCTGGTTTGAAATTCTGAATATATAAATAATCTTTTGTACGGATCGACCTTGCAGGATAGCCTGTGTTGTCAGGGCGTGCATGGGTATGCCTTTCCCTGCCCGATAATACGAATTGCCTTGCAGGATCAATATTTCCCGACTTATCGCTCCGGAGTATTGGCGCCAGTGTTTTACCCGATATGCCGTTGAAATGAGGGATTCCCGCAATGTCCAGAAGGGTAGGTGCAAGGTCTGTCAAACTCACCAGGTCATCTACTTTTCTGTTTTTGCCATTTACTAAAGGGCCGCATATGGCCAGGGGAACATGTACGCCATATTCCTGCAAATTGGCCTTGGCGTAGGGGAACGCCATCCCGTTATCTGATGTAACCACAATGATGGTATTGTCCAGTTCCCCGCGTGCCGCCAGTAATTGCAGCATTTTGCCTAATTGCTCGTCAAACCATTCAATTTCCAAAGCATAATCGAGCAGGTCATTTTTCACCAGTTCGTTTACCGGCAAAAAGCCGGGTACAGCAAGATCCTTTGCGGTGTAGCCGGCGGCGGCGCCCGAGCCGGGTTCATAATCGCGGTGCGGCTCCTGTGCGCCGTACCAGAAGAAGAAAGGTTTGCCTGCGGGTTTTTCCGAAAGGAAATCTGAAAAGTTAGCCGCATAATCCGTTTTGCTGATTCCGCTGGCAGGGACGGCCGACAACTTCTTCTTATTGTATTCGGGACCAACCGGGTTGCGGCTCCACCCCGCATCTTTAAAATTTCCGGGTCCCCAGGCCTTGCCGGTATAGCCAATACAATAACCTGCATTTTCCATGGCATCAGTGAATACAGGAAATTTTTTAGGAAAAAAACTGGAATGGGTTCCGGCTTCCTCAAGCTGCCAGATGTTGCGGCCGGTAAGTATGGCGGCCCGCGAAGGGCTGCATTGCGGCGCGGCAACAAATGCATTGGTGAACAGTATGCCACTTGCGGCAATACGATCAAATACAGGTGTGCGAAAAGTGAGTTCACCGTATGCGGATGCATGCGGATAAGATTGATCATCGGCAATAGCAAATAATATATTGGGAGGATGTTTGGCAGCCAGCCGGTTTTGGGCCACCAGGGATTGCTGTGTGCCGTAGAGTAGTTGCATACACCACCAAAAAGCCAGGATCAGTATTTTTTTCTTTTGCATTTTATGCGATATACATTATTTAAAAACGGCTATTACCTGATAGGAGCAATGGGTACATCGCCCGTTTCATACCATTTCATTTTTCCGTTTACCTGCTCTGCCAGTATAGAATTTTCGGTACGTTTCCCTTTGTAGGATTGACCGTCTAATTTTACTTCCGGTCCATATGCGGCAAAGGCGGTATGTTGGGTTAAGGAAGCGATCTTCAACTGTGCCGGCAATGTGGTGGATAAGGTGGCTTCAATTTCCCAATCTCCTATTTTTATTTTTGTTACACCCTCTGATCCGGGTATATCTTCATGCGTAAGGATGTTGCCGTCGGTTGCAACCTGTATCACCGATAAAAATCGGATTTTCCGTGCTTTGTTCCTGTTCACCGCTTTCAGATGCCATTGTGTGTCCTCATATTTTTTGGTGAGGGCGCCCGGATTATTTCTGAAGTTTTGAGCGGGTACATCGAATGTATTGCTGATGAACCAACTGAACTCCTGCGAACTCCACAGTTTTCCGATGCCCTTTGCGTTTTCGATGGTGGATATAAATGTATTGTTTGAGCTATCGAGTTTCATGTCTTCTATACTGTGTATCAACCACGACCAACTGGCATCTGACCGCGCTTCCAGTTCGTCGTAAATAACTATAATTCCGGGTTTAAGCAAAGCCACATGCCGGTAAAATGTGATAACCCCATAGTCTTCTTTTGTTTCGGCGCTTTGGTAAGCGGCGGAAGCATCACCTTTTACATAAGCCATATGAGCGCCCTGTAAAAACCTGCTCAGGTTGCCGTATGCTTCTGCGCTGTAGGGTTGACCTTCGCCATTGATCAGTATTCCATTCTGGCTTTTGGTATGTTTACTCCAGCCGAGCCGGTGCGGGTCGTCCATTGCTACTTTGTAGCCGGTTCGATAGAACAGCCGTTTCCCGCCGCATAAAATATTAAAAGTGTTTTGGTCGGCCAGAATATGTCCGTACGCCCCAAACGGGCTGGAGCGCATGGTTACCACGATATCGTTTTTGGTATTGGCCGGATCAGTATGGAGGGACGCCACTCCTGTTTCTTTTGACAGATGCCCCATTGGAAACTGGAGGGTATCCGGAACCGTTGGCATTTTTTGTTTTTCGGCATGCGTGAGCCGGAACCACCGCATCCGGCGTTCATTTGGCAGGTGAATTTGCTGGTATTCCTGTATTTTTAAGACGTACCAACTGTATTTTGGATTTTGAGTGAGTCTTGCCATCACATCGGCAAAGGCTGCATAGGAAGCCGGCGGTTCAAATAGCTCCTCCGTATTGTCGCCATACCCGTCTGCCGAAGATCCCGGCGGTACATGATAAATGAGCCAATTGGCCTGTTGCTGGTACCAGGGGTGCGTGCGAATAAAATCAAACCCGGTATAGCTGTTTATTTTCGCCGGTATATCGGTTAATACTTCCATATTCATCTGGAAGTAAGATGCGCCTTCCGCCCATCCGCCATCCAATCCACCCAGTACCGGGGCTCTTGCTAAAAATAATTCGTAAGCATATGCCAGCCAGGTGACTGCTTCCGGTTGATGATGGTAAAGCGCGATGGAGGTTTTGAAAAACTCATTGAGCAACAATTGCCATACATGTCCGCTTAATACTTTGGATTCTATATTGTTTACCCAGTTGCTGTAAAACCTGCCGGCCCTTACTGTAATGGCCTGTAACAGCGCCGATTTTTGCGCTGCGCTTAGTTTGTCGAAATAGGTATCAAACACAAGCGCCATGTTGTACATACACATTCCATCCATAAAGTCGCTGGAACCCGACATGCCTTCAGCGTTCCAGCGGGTTAATTCCATGCCTGTTTCAATGGCCCTGGAAATGTATTGCTCATTTTTGGTGAGCAGGTAGGCCTGGCAAAGTGATATTACTTCCTGGTGTACGCGGTTGCCCAATCTTACTACCGCGTCTTGTTGTATTTTTTTCTCCTGTTTTGGGGTAGCGCCCTTTGCCGTGGGAACGGCATCCGCTTCGGTAAGCGCCGGTTGCAACAGCGCCTTGTCTGCATCCGCTATGATTGCCAAAGCATCCGCATTTCGGGAAAGGGGAGTGATATCTTCATGAGGATCATCGAGCAATATTCTTGGATGCGCCGCGGGTACTTTCGACAAAAAGAGAGCGGCACGAGGCGATACCATCGGTAAAGCGTTTGCAGGAACCAGGAACTGGTAGCGCTTCGACCAGGGCTTGCCCGAAACGCGGTAGCGCCAGTACCATTTTCCCGGTTGCAGTGACTGGTGAGGATTGAAAAAGGCTCCGGTTAATGCGGTTGCGGTGATGGTTGAAGTTGCTGGAAAGTCAATATGCTGTGAGAGTTGAACATCGTATTTTACCTGTTTGCCTTTTTGATAGGGCCATCTCAGCACGGGCGCATTGAACTGCACTGTAACGCCATCGCCGGGTACCGCTTGTTCAAGGAACATGGTATACACCGCGTTCTTTTGCGCATAACCGGGAAGTATGCTAAAAAAAGCCAGGCAAAGAAGCGATAATATTTTGCTGAATACTTTCATCTTCAGGCATCATATTTTGTTTTCATAATGTTTTGAATACAATTTCGCACCATCCACACTGTAGTGAGTGAATGTGATTTGAGCCAGGTCTTCTTTGCGGGTTACTTCCACACCAAGAAAGCCGCCGGCAATATTCAGGTAGTGATGCTCCGGTAAAACGTCTTCTTTTTTCCATCCCCCGGCGTGCTCGTTACTCGCAGGGCCGCAGGCAAATTCCATTAAACCGGTTTGGCTGTGCTGCGATACATACTGCCAATGCCTGTCGCCACAAATAATGAATACATTTTTATGGCCGGAGAGGAATTTCCGGATTGCCGCACCTTCCCATGCGAATCCACTGTTGGCATGGTTGTCTTTTTTTTGCGGGCGATCGGGTCCAACGATAGGCGTTGCGCTGATCACAATACGGTAAGTAGCGTCGGAGTCATTGAAGGTTTGTTGAAACCATGCCATTTGTTCTTTGCCCCAAATGGTTTTATCCGGACCGTCCTTCATATCGTTGCCCGTTCTGTATTCTCTTCCTTCCATCATCCAAATCTGCAGGTCTTTACCCCACCTGACGGTACGGTAAGGCCGGTCGCCCCGCGGTGTTTGCTGATTGAATGCCTGCACGCCCTGCGCGAAAGTAAACTCACCCATAAACTTGTTGACCGACTGCGGGTAGCAATCGTTCATCCAGGTGTCGTGGTCATCTTTCATAAAATAGCAGGGCACCTGCCGGTAATAATCAACGCAGTTGGGTAAGCCAAACATCCTTTGCCAATGCCAGTGAGCCAATGGTAATGTTTTCGCTTTATAATCATAATACACCACGTCGCCGGTGTGCACCATAAAATCAGGATTCAGCGATTGCATGTGTTTGTATATTTTGAATCCCCCGCCATGCGGGTCGTCCTGGTCATCATATTCATGGCAGGTGGTAACGGTAAACTGCACCTGTTGGGGATTATCTTCCGCCGGCGCTGTTTTAAATTTGCCCGCAATGGAAGCCGTTGGCTTTTTCCCCTGCAATGGTTTGACTTCCACCTTCATTTCGTATGCTGTGCCGGGTTGTAATTTTTCGAGTTTAAATTGGACGGAGTAATCTGTTGCATCATTTACCGCAGTCCAGTTGGTTCCGTTCCAGTGTTGCTTATTTTCTTCCCTGAACAATACCCGCACTTCACCTGTTGCACCGGGAACCGCGCCTTCCAGGGTTGAAACGGTATAGCCATCCGGGTAGATTACCTTTACCTCACGGTTAGGCCTATCCTGTTTATACTTCTTCTTAAAGTATAGGTGGGGATGCCATTCGCCGTTCGACTCATCCAGGTAAAGGAAGGTGGGAATCAATGCCTGTTTACCTACCCGCACCGGATCCTGCGTAACGCGGGCCCAGATAATAGCAGTAGTTGACGAAACTTCTCCAATTTTTATTCCTGTTGTAAGAAAAGGACCAACGCTTTTTTTTATTTCCAGTTGCTCAATCTTGTTGATCACGGGAAAAAATCCGCCTACACCCAATGACGCCTGGTAAATAAATTTTCTTCTTTTCATATTATGCGGGTTTACTGATTGTTCAGATTATTATGCGCGAAACATGTTGGTGTGGTTAAAAGATTGGCAATCCATTAACCTGGCTTTTCGGGGGACAGGAGTTCCGTATTAAAATATGCGGATTTAATATTTCCCCGGAAACGGTATCCTTTTTCTGTTCCTTACTGATAATTTTCATCAACAATGCTATTGCTTTGGTAGCGATTTCATGAATGGGTTGCGCAGCTACGGTAATGGACGGCGTGAACAGCCGGAATAAGTCGTTATCATCAAAACATACCACGGCCAAATCCGACGGAATTTTGATTTTGCTTTGCTGCAACGCTTCAATACCCAGTACACCAAGGTAGTTGGTTGCAAAAAATAAGGCTTCCAGTTCCGGGTTTTTCAGGATGTATTTTTTGATGCATTCAATAATGTTTTCGTTGCTCTGCTCAAAGGGAACTTTCAACGTTGCTTTCGGCTTTGTTTTGATCTTTGCATGCTTCAGCGCATCTTTATATCCTCTTTCCCGGTCCGCCATCATCGACATTTCACTTACGATAGAAATGAACCCGGTTTGCGAGTATCCGTTACCTATTAAATGTTGAGTTAGCTCGTAAGCGCCCCGGTAATTGTCGAGTATGACGTGGTTAGCATCCACTTCCGGGATCAACCTGTCGATCAGCACAAATGGAATATCCTCCTTTATTAATGCATTGATTTCATCCTTCAGTCCTGTGGTTGCTGTTATGATAAATCCATCTACCGAACTGTTCTTCATTTTACGGATTAATGCTTTCGCCTGGTCGTTGTTGTTTTCCGTGCTGCTGAAGAATACGTTGTACCCGTTTTTATGCGCCTCGATCTCTATGATTTTAGCAATATTTCCAAAAAAGTAGTTGCCAATATCTTCAACAATGAGTCCTATTGTTTTCGATTTTCCTGTTCTCAGCATTCTTGCCGCACTGTTTGGATTAAATCTTTTTTCTTTGATCAGGTCTTTTACTTTTTTTACGGTTGCGGGACTGATCCCCTTTTCATCGCTCTTTCCGTTAATGACAAATGACACGGTAGTGATCGACAAACCTAATGCACCGGCGATGTCTTTAATGGATACTTTTTTTACCGGGGTGGTCATTTTATAAAAGGGTTGAAAGGTTAGCAATAAAGACCTGTCTGCGCCCGCCGGGAGCGCCGTTGAAGCATACCTGTTTGTAGTTTCTGTTCCAGGCGGGGTGGGGATCTAATTTATATTGGCTGCCGCCTGATATCGTACTGTCGGGGCGGGATTGTTTTACGCCTCCTCCAACATCATTAGGCACGGTACAAATCAACATTTCGTTATCGGTATGCAGGTTCAGCAGGCGGATCGCCACTTCGCCTTCTACTGATTGTACGTAAGATTGTTTGGGGTAAGCATCAGCTACCAGGTATTTTCCGCTCGCATCAACGCTTGGGTGACCGCTGCCGGGATGTTTTTCGGACAGTACCTTAAAATCGGCGCCATCAAAACGAAAACTGCAAAACAGCATATCTGTATAGCCCAGCCAAACGGGTACGCAGTTCATAATCACATGTTCCCCGTCGGGATGCCAGTTGGGGTGGTTGCCGGAACCGCCTAAACGGGCGATATGGTTCCATTTTTCAGCGGTTAAACATTGCTGCAGCCGGCAGCCGTCTGTATCCATACTAAATAAAGAAGCGTTTCTTCCTTTATTATTTTTCTGCGCCCTGAACACCTGCAGTATCCTGGTATTCTGCCGGTTGAATTTGCAGTGAAATAAATAGCCGGTACTGTTTTCGTATCTCTCCTTATCCTGCGCGGTATCGAAGAACTGCTGCAGGGTTACCAGGAGCTTTTTTTCGTTTTTTACAAGATCAGTCTTCCAAAGCCCTTCCTTTGTCATATCCGAATAGGTAAACGGAACCGGTGCACCAGTGGGCCCATCGGGAACCGCATAGCCATATTGATGGATATTCATATTCAGCAAATTTGGGCTAATCACTGATTTTTCATCGGGTGCGATATCGTATTTTGGGCCTGCATAAGCTTTGATGGAATGATCCTGCAAATCGATTCTTACACAAACGGGTTGGCCGTTAATGATATCATTGGTGTACAGGTAGCGATCCGAATCATTGCCCCATTGAACATTTGCGCCCAGTTGAAATGACCAGGCTTTTGTTTGATATACCGGTTTAATTTTTTGCTCTTCGAGGTCTATAATGCACACTTCTGCCATATCACCCCATTGTGGTTTTTTGCCCTGGTAGGGAAACCTGGTAAGCGCAAGTAATTTTCCCGAAGGGCTCCATGGACAAACATCGTAAAAGGTATGCAGGTAAAAGCCGTCTTCAGGAGTAACCTGCATAACAGGTGCGGCATATTTGCCTTTGCGGAATGGTTTAAATGAAAAACTTTTCCATGCCCCGGGATCCGAATGCACCGCCCATGCCCCTGGCGATAAAAACACGGCACTTAAACCGGCTGAAGTGGTATGTAAAAAATTTCTCCTTGTCATGCTTGCGTTTGTGCTTTACTGTTTGGTTGACATTGACGGGGGAGCCGCTTTAAGATCGCTTCCCCAGTTTTTGTTGGGTTGATCACCCATTTTCAAATTCAGTTCTCCGCCTTTCACAAGTGTTTCATGCCATAGCCAGGGTTGGTTCAATACTTTGCCATTTAAAGTAGCCGATTGTATATACACATTTTGCGCATCGTTGCTGCCGGCGTTTATCACAAATTGTTTTCCGGGGTAGTAGTCGGGATTAAGATGAATGGTGATCTTTTTAAAAACCGGGCTGCTGATTTCATAAAAAGGCTTTTGCGAAACACCGCCATTGGTAGAAAATAATCCAATTTTCAACAATACCGCCAGCGAACCCATCAATCCCTGGTCTTCATCTCCACTATAACCGCTTTGGGGAGATATTCCGCTGTACACCGAGTCAATGATCTGTCTTGTCCAATATTGGGTAAGCCATGGTTTACCTGCGTAATTAAATAAAAACGGTGTTTGCATGCATGGCTGGTTGCCGTAGTTGATGTATACGCGTCTGAGCATTTCCCTGTCGGTAGGATTCTCTGATTTTCCGGAAACGAATCCATGCACCCTTGCTTTTGTAAAAGCGTCATTCAGTTTGCCGGAGAATGCTTCGGCGCCTCCTGTCAAATCTATTAATCCCTGTACATCGTGAGGCACCCACCAGGTATACTGCGCGGCATTGGCCTCCACAAACCCATGTTCGTACTGGAGGATATCTACCGGCTGATTCCATTTTCCATCCCTGTCCTTCGTCCACATCCAACCGATGTCTTTATTATACACATTTTTGTAATGCTGTGCCCGTTTGCTCATCATCTCATAGTCTTTGGTTTTTCCAAGCGCTTTGGCCATTTGACCCAACGCATAATCCTGGTAGGCATATTCAAGTGTTTGACCACTGCCATCCTGGTGATAACCGTATTTTGTACTGCTGAGCGGATAGGGAACATAGCCCAGCGCAATGTACTCCTCAATACCGCCGCCTTTGAATGTATGATGCTCGTAGCCTGCTTTGCTCATCATGCCGCCGGGAAAATGGTCTTTTCGTATACCTTCATATGCTTTGGCTACGTCAAACCCGCGTATGCCTTTCATGTATGCGCTTACAATAAAAGGAGTTACCGCCGCCCCGGTCATTACATAGGTATAGTTTCCGCCCGACGGTCCCCGCGGAATCAATCCGCCGTCGGAATACATTTGTAATAAGCTATTGATGAATGATTCTGTCACTTCCGGGTATACAAGGTGCCAAAGCGTATTGATTGACCATTGCGCTCCCCAGAAGGAATCTGAATTGTACATGTTGAATGCCGGCTTTCCATTTGCGGTTAAGGGTACGCTTCTTGGCGTTGGCTTTGCCCCGGTATTGTCGATATAGGAGCCGCTCACATCGCTTACAATTCGCCTGCCCTGCAATGCGTGCCAGAGGTCGGTGTAAAACCTGCGTTGTTCGGTTAGCGTGCCGCCCTCTATCTCAATTCTGTTCAACCATTTATTCCAGTCATCGGCCGACTCTTTTACTACGCGGTCAAAATCCCAATGTGGTAATTCGGCCTCCAGGTTGCGCTTTGCTTCTTCAACACTCACATACGAAATAGCCACTTTCATTTGTCTCACCTCTTTATCCGCGGTAGTGAAATTTACGAATACACCGGTATGGCTTCCTTCTACTTTGCGCGGTGCGGAAATAAGCTGTCCGTCCTTCCATCCACCAAATGAATCAAACGGCTTATCGAATGTGGCGACAAAATAAACAGTAAGCGGCTTTGGTCTTCTCACCGTTGCGG
Organism: uncultured Terrimonas sp.; assembly: GCA_964391065.1. Taxonomy (GTDB): domain Bacteria; phylum Bacteroidota; class Bacteroidia; order Chitinophagales; family Chitinophagaceae; genus Agriterribacter. Next base: position 15,792 of record CAYMKT010000067.1, read on the forward strand.
CCATGGTTACTTCTCCTTCAATGCTGCTGTTGTTAACGGGCGCAACAGCCGCGCTTTGCGTTTGCGATGAACCCAATACCGTGGTGAAATCAAACAGGATATAACTTTCGGCGGATTGAGGGAAAGTATACCGGTGAAAGCCTACCCGCGTGGTGGAAGTTAATTCAGCGTTGATGTTATAGTCTTTAAGCATTACCTGGTGATATCCCGGTTTCGCGGTCTCCTCTGCATGAGAATAGGTGGAACCGTACGCGCCAGGTCCGAGTTGCCCTTTAAATTTACCTACGGTGGGGAGTACAGGGATACCCGATATTTCCCAGCAATGGATGTGGCTGAAGCATTTTATGGTGTCTTCATTGTACCGGTAGCCGGTGTTCCAGGTGCCATCTAAGGACATATCCGGACTCAGATTAACCATACCAAAAGGCCTGGATGCGGAACTGAAATAGAAGAACCGCGAGTGGGCTGCATCTACCATAGGTTCCACCAGATCGGTTTTTTGTACGCCACCTGGTATCGTTGACTGAGAATAAATACAATTGAAGCTGACTATCAAAAAAATGCTGTAGAGCGTGCGCTTGATCATTGGCATAAGTTTCCCCGGTGGTTAATTAAAAAATAGGATAACATTCCTGGAAGCATGGTTACCGGTTATTGATCATCCCTCTTCGTAACCGCACAAAAGGTAAACAGTTCCAACGGAAAGCAAAAAAAGCAGTAAGATTCTTGAAAATATTTACCCGGGAATAACGTATTGCCCCGGGTAAATACTTTCGGTATTACACTAATACCCCGGATTCTGTTCGAGCTTGGGGTTTGAATTGTCTATTAAACTTTGAGGAAATGGTCTCAAATAGTGTTTAGCCTCTATCTGCGAACTTTTTGCAGTCCACGGGTTGTATTTTTTTGCACGTTCGATTAATTTTTCGGTACGTTTTAAGTCGTACCACCTGCCGTTTTCTCCCAGGAGTTCCCTTGCTCTTTCATCAAGAATCATATCGATGGTAATATTGCCCGGTGTTGCCCTGTAGGATACCGCGTCCAGTGAGCTCACATCGCCCGGGGCTGCGGCACATAGCGGGTCCGAACCTGCATTTGCTCCCAACGCCCGGTCGAGCACGGTGTTATAGTACACGTCTGCGCCGCCCAAAGCCCCACCTGTAGCGCCTTTTACGATCGCTTCTGCTGCAATTAAATAGGCTTCTGCAGAACGGAACAGGGCCTCATTACCTGTTCCGCCTCCATCTCCATAAGGAATACCGGGCTGCCAGAATTTCCACATCAGTGGATAGTTGGCGTTGTACACGAAGTTTCCTATGCGGTTGGCGAATTCATCCGTATTCAACACTGAGTATTTTTTTGTGCCGCCTTCTACATCCACTCCTCTTTCGGCAACTGTTGTTACAGGATCATTCCACGGCCGGTAAAAAATTACGGTATCGCCGCGCACCAAATCAACTGTGGTGCTGCCGGATGCTTTAAAGTCATTTACATCCTGCAATGCATAAATGGCCTCAACAAAATCCAGATCGTAACGAACGTCCTTTTGGGGGTCGAATAAGCGGTACATTGCCGCCGTGGTGACTTGGATAGCCAGGTGGCGGTTATAATCGCTTGTACGGGTTAATCCACCCGGGGCGCCTTCGCCTGTTCCACCAAATTGAGAATGCAGGTTATTTCCCTGGAGTGTTGTGCCCACGCTTGGATCGCCCAGGTAGGTGAGTACATCATCACTATACTGAACGGAAAAAATAATTTCCGGGTCCTTGTCATTGGCTACCGATGCTGACGCGGAAAAGGTTTGGTTGGTGGGATTTTCGGAATGTTGTGGAAATAAGAGCTTATAATTCGGTTGTAACGGATACTTTCCCGATGTGATAATCTTATCCGCATATTGAAGTGCACTTGTAAAATCAGCAGAACTGCCGCCCAATGCGTTGTTAAAATTCCAGCCCCGGGTTAAATATACACGCGCCAGTAAGAATTGCGCCGCGCCTTTGGTTGGCCGGCCATAATCTGATGCTGTTTCGGGAAGTGTTGCTTCACATTCCAGCAGGTCGGTTATGATTTGACTGTACACATCAGCAGATGGAGTGATGGGCACTTCCTGGCTGGGAGTGGTGGTGGGTGTTAGCGGCATTGGAATATCACCCCATTGCTGTACCGCCCAGAAAAAGCATAATGCCCGGAGGAACCTGGCTTCTGAAGCGCGGGCGATATTTAACGCAGCATCCATATCCACTATACCGGGGGCAACAGACACAACTGTATTGCAACGATTGATTTCACGATACAATAAATCAAAAAGCGTCTTGATTTCACCCAGTGAAGAATTCAAGCGAACATCATACTGATCCAGTGGATTGCCCACTGCTCCGGGCAGGTCTACACCTCCCCATTCCGAACTCGTAAACATATCGGTGCCGTTTGACACCAGAAATCTTTGTTGCGTAATATCCCTGAGTAAGGGATAGCATGACTTTACCAGGTCTTCAAAACCTTTTGCGTTTACATAATAATTATCGGTTGTTTGGCTGGAAGGATTCTGTTCATCCAAAAATGTTTTTTTACAACCCGGTATTACGGCGCCGCCTAAGGCCAGCACAATAGCGGTTAAACGAATAGTTTTAAATATTTTCATGACTATAATATTTTCGGTTGAAGTAAGCTTTAAAATCCAATGTTGAATCCGAGTGCATAAATGATGTTGGGAACCTCGTCGATATAGGTGTTTGAATTATATTCGGGGTCCATTCCATCGTATTTTGTAAACACAAAGGGATTGGTAATCTGTCCGTAAACCCGTACTCTTTCAAATCCTATTTTATCCAGCAGGGATTTTGGAAAACTGTAACCGAAGGTGATATCTGAAATTCTTAAAAAACTTGCATCCTGGTATTGAATCGCTTCCCTGTAGGGCTGGGCGGCAGCCACTCCAAAATAATCGTTCGTAGGGTTTTTGCTGGTCCAGTAATTCAATACAATGTGATTATAGCGTGTTCCCGTATATTCTCCCATCGTGCCACTCAACAGGCCGTTCCTGTACTGGGTTCCGTTGCGGTAGTAAATAAAGAAAGAGAGATCAAAGTTTTTATAGTCGAATTTATTGGTTACACCGAGGGTCCAGTCCGGCAATTCCGAACCCAATACCACGCGATCGTCAATAGCGTCGGTGGAAGAAATTACCCCATCCTTGTTCTGATCTACTACTTTAACCGATCCTGGTACTTGTCCGTAGCTTTTTGCTGCAACGCTGTCGGCCAACTGCCAGATACCATCAAATTTGTAGTAAAAATTAGACTTGACAGAAGAGCCCACAAAAAGTCTGTTGCCCTTATCGGCCGAAACACCCGATGCCAGCGACAATATCTTATTATTGTTTTTTGAGAAGATGAAGGAGGATGTCCAGGTAAGATTGTTATTGGAAACGTTAACCGTATTCAGTGCTACTTCCACACCTTTGTTGCCCACCTGCCCTACATTGGCAAATACGGTATTAAAGCCGGTTGAACTTGGTATTTGCGTATTGAGGATGAGGTCTTCTGTTTTTCTGTCGTAAAGCTCAATGGCGGCAACAATCCTGTTGTTCAGGAATCCCATATTCAGACCAATATTCAGTTCCTTGCTTCTTTCCCATTTCAAATCTTTGTTACCGAGATTGCCGGGC
>CAYMKT010000068.1:0-19265 GCA_964391065.1 uncultured Terrimonas sp.
AGAAGGTTCCTTTATCAAAAGTGTTTAAGGAAATTCAGAAACAAACCTCCTATCAATTTCTTTATCCCGATGAATTGCTTCAATCACAAAAAGAGGTGACTGTCTTTCTGAAAAGTGCATCCTTAAAGGAAGCAATGGATAAATGTATTACACCCGGAACGCTGGACTATGTTATAGATGACAAAACGATTATCATCAGGAAAAAGCAAAACCTTCATAAAGAGGTTATACGGGAATTGGCTATAGATATCACCGGGAGGGTAACGGACGAAAACGGGGAACCGGTTGCCGGTGCGTCGGTTATCGTAAAGGGCGGCTCAGGAGGCACCAGTACCAATACTTCGGGTAATTTTACCTTACAAACTCCGCAAACCAATGTAACACTCGTTATTTCCTCTGTTGGATTTGAGACTAAAGAGGTTATTGTTTCCAATAGTGGCCCGGTAAATATCAGTTTAAAGAGAAAAGACGATTTGGCACAGGATATAGTGGTGATTGGTTATGGTACCCAGAAAAAAGTTGATGTTACCGGCGCTATTGCCACAGTTTCGGGGGCAGCATTAAATGAGGGCATCAATCAATCGGTGTCGCATGCATTACAGGGCCGGGCTGCAGGGGTTACCGTTATTCAAAATTCCGGCGAACCTGGCGCGGGCGTCGAAATCAGGGTAAGAGGTGCAGGTTCTATTAATGATAATAGTCCGTTATATGTTATTGACGGAATTATATCCGGCGGAATTTCAGGACTCAATCCGGCGGATATTGAAAGCATCTCCTTGCTTAAAGACGCAGCTTCCGCCGCCATTTATGGATCAAGAGGGGCGAATGGCGTGGTGATCGTGACCACCAAAAAAGGAAAAAGAAATCAGAATACCAGTGTTTCGTTTAATACGAGCCAGGGTATACAGGAAGCATGGAAAATGCCTACTGCATTGACTGCTGAGGAGCGTAATACGATTCACAAGGAAGCGCTTACCAACGACGGCACCCCGGCAACGGATCCTATCTGGGATTATTACAATAATCCTGATAACGCGGTTACCAGAACAGACTGGTTTAAAGAAATACTGAAGCCTGCGTATATCTCTAATTATGATCTTGCCATAAGAGGAGGATCCAGCAAGTCAAATTACTCATTCAGCCTTGGTTTCCTGAATAACGACGGTATCGTGTTAAACAGCAACTTCAAAAGGTATAACGTAAGATTTAACAGCCAGCACGAAATTGCTAAAAATCTCACTTTTGGGGAAAATATTGCGGTGATTATGTCGAACCAGGCGGCTGCCGATATCAGGAGCTCCTATACCGGCGTGCTCAGTTCCGCATTGTTTAATATGCGCAATATTCCCGTTTGGGCCGATGAACCCAACGGCGTATACGGTTCCCCCTCCGGAGATTTTCCCAACCCTGTAGCTTCGCTGAATAGCCGCGACAATGTAAACAAGGGAACCAATATTGGCGGCAACGTATACCTTGAATATAAATTCCTGGATATTTTTACCGTTAAAACTGATTTCGGATACAATTGGGGATTTAACAAGAACAAAAGCTTTATCGCTTATGCTGAAGGCGGCGGGCGTGGACTTACCGAAAACGCCCTGTCTGAATATTACGCCACCGGTCAAAACTGGCTGTGGAATAATACACTGAGTGCAGATAAAACATTCGGCAAACATCATATTGCAGGTTTGATAGGGATGTCTGCCGAAGAAGGCATTACCGAATGGTTGAATACAGGAACGGCAAAAAGTTTCAGTAACCAGGAGGACGCGTTGCGCTATTTCAGTAACGCGGGCAATTTCCCGGAACATCCCAATGGTAGCGCCGACGATTATTCCTTACAGGGATATTTTGCAAGGGCAAGCTACGAATATGATGGCAAATATCTTTTAGCCGCCAATATACGCAGGGACGGTTCTTCCAAATTTGCACCGGATTATCGCTGGGGTACTTTTCCTTCTGTTTCTGCAGGATGGCGGATTTCAAGAGAAGATTTCTTCAGTAATCTTCTGGATGTAGTCTCCGATTTAAAGATTCGCGCAAGCTGGGGGCAACTGGGTAATGACAAAATCAGTAATTATCAATACTTCAGTACGGTAAGCAGCGTGGGTTCACCCACACTTGGCGGCGTGGATTACCCCGCTGTTGCCCAAAACCGTATGGCTAACAATACCATTAAGTGGGAAGTAACTACCCAAACGGATATCGGCATCGACATCAATTTCCTTGAAAACAGGTTATCGTTCACGGCGGATTGGTATAACAAAGAAACCAGTGATATCCTTGTTCAGGTTCCATTGGTATCTTCTTACGGTGTAGGCGTGGCGCCCTACCAGAATGCCGGTATCGTATCTAATAAAGGTTTTGAGCTGAGCGCTACTTACAGAAGTTCGGGAAGCAATAAATTTAACTATGAGATAGGCGCAAACATCGCGCATGTTAAAAATGAACTGAAAACCCTGGGTGTGTCGGGAGCGAAAGAGATTTTTGTTTCCGATTATAAGAATACCTATGTGGGAAGAACTGCTGAAGGCGAACCCATAGGACACTTTTTTGTATTGCAGGACCTTGGTATATTCCAGTCGCAGAGCGAAATAGACAATTACAAGGACAAAGACGGTAATCTCATTCAGCCTTCCGCTGTACCGGGTGATGTGAAATTCCTCGATGCCAACGGCGACGGTGTGATCAGTGCCAACGATAGAATTAATGCAGGCAACAGCTTTCCGTTGCTTACCTATTCATTGAACTTTTCGGCAGATTATGGCGGATTTGATTTCAATATGCTCTGGATGGGCAGCCAGGGTAATAAAATCTTCAATGGTTTAAAACTGGGCGGTATGTTTATGCAGGGAACCAGCTACAATAACGGACCAGAAATCCTGGATCGCTGGACAACCTCCAACACCAATACGGATGTACCCAGGGTAACCATAAAAGATGTAAACCATAACAGTATATATAGTACGCTTTATATTGAAGACGGTAGCTTTCTGCGTATGAAATATTTAACCTTTGGATATACTTTTGGTGATAATCTTATTGGTAAAGGCATATCAAAACTCCGTGCATTTGTAACATTCCAAAATCTTATCACCATCACTAAATACTCTGGTTTCGATCCGGAGGTTGGCGCTGACCTTGGTTCAAGCGTTAATATGTACGGTGTAGATCGCGGAGCCTATCCGCAGGCGAGGTCCTATATCATTGGTGTAAACTTAAATTTTTAATTTTTTACTATGAAAAAATATTTGATCGTCATACTTATGTTAGGGTTACTGAACTCCTGTTCAAAGAATTTCCTGGATAAAGAGCCCCACGAATTTACTGATGCCGTGTTTTGGGAAAATGCAGAGCAGGCCGAATCCGCACTGGCCGGAGCTTATACGCCATTGTCGGATGAAGAAGCGCTGGGAGGAGAGGAATGGTGTGGAATGGAGGCCTTCAGCGATATTGGGTACATGAATGATAATTATTCGGATTTTATCGCCATGACGGAGTTCAGAGCCAACCAGAATACAGAGAACGATTTAAGTCTGAATAGTTATAAATCTTATTACCAGGTCATCAAGCGGGCAAATGATATCCTTGCCCATGTACCCGACATTAATATGGATGAAAACCAGAAAAGAAGGATATTGGGCGAAGCGAATTTTCTGCTTGCATACTCCTATTTTACCGAAGTGATCCGTTATGGTGGTGTGCCGCTTTATGATCCCGCAAACACAGAATCAGCGCTTACACGCGCCCCCGAAGCAGATGTATGGGCTTTGATTGAAAATAGTTTAACTACCGCTACTTCGCAACTTGCTTTTGAGCACGAAGAAGGACGCCCGGGACAGGGGGCTGCCTGGGGTTTGCTGGCGAAGGTGTATGCATACCAGAAAAAATGGCCCGAGTGTAAAAGTGCCGCCGAAATGGTAATCGGCTCCGGTAAACATAACATTTACCCGGTGTATTCGGATCTTTTTACAATTGATCATCAAAATAACAATGAAGTATTGTGGTCGCTTGGCGCGCGGGAAGGTGCAAATCCTATTACCGGCATATTATACCTGCCTAATGATGTGTGGGGTGGTACACATGCTGAGGAAACGGGAGCAGGCTGGAGATTAGTAAGTGCAACAGAAAATTTTTATGATTCTTATGAGCCTGATGATGTAAGAAAAGAAGCAACAGTGGCTAAACGTAACGTAGATGTGATTACCTACAACGGGGCTACCGATATATTAAAAGCGCCTAACAATCAATCTCCTGTGGTTTGCATCAAGTTTCAACAGCCCTTTAATAACGTTGTGACTAATTTTAGTCCCGGGTTAGACATACCTGCTTTACGCTTCGCGGATGTATTGCTGATACATGCTGAAGCCATTATGAATCTCAATGGCGGTGGACCAACGAACAGAACGGTTGGAGTGGCCGGGGCAGCCGAATCATTTAACCTGGTGCGACAAAGGGCAGGATTAGATCCTATAGCGGCGCCAACTTTTAACGACCTGATGTATGAGCGTAAGGCAGAGCTTGCTTTCGAAGGTGGCGACCGGCATTTTGATTTGGTAAGATGGGGATTGGCTGAGGAAGTATACAACGCTCTGCCTGCAGAAGGTACCTATAAGCCTAAACGAACATTCATACCAGACAGACATAAATTACTGCCTTACCCGCAGAGAGAAATTGATAACAGCAACGGATCGATTACTCAAAACCCGGGTTACCAGCCATAAAGTTTTTAGGTTGTACGGTGTTATTATAAAGAGAGCCGGTAAATTTGATTTTACCGGCTCTTACTTTATATCATAGTTCGTTTTGTTTTCTACTTTGGCCGGTAGGTTACTTTATTCGACAATGTTCCAATTTTATCAATGGTGATATTCACGATATCATTTTCATGAAGGGTAAAATCGTTATCCGGTACCAGGCAGGTGCCGGTCATTAAATAACAGCCGGTGGGAAAATCAGTTTCCCTGAACAGGAATTCGGCCAGTTCTGTAAGTGACCGCTTCATTTGGCTGATTTGAATAGAGCCTTCAAATACCGGTTTATTATCGCGGAGAATGTTCATATGGATGGCGGTATCCCGGTCAATTGGCGCTTCCGGAATATAAAGGCAGGGACCCAGTGCTGCACTTCTTTCATAACTTTTGGCCTGCGGCAGGTACAGGGGATTTTCGCCTTCAATACTGCGCGAACTCATATCGTTTCCTATCGAATATCCCTGTATAACGCCGTGCGTATTGATGAACAACGCCAGTTCGGGCTCCGGAACATTCCAGGTAGAATCCCGGCGAATGTATACATCCTGTAAGTGGCCCGCTACACGATGGGGTAATGATTTAAAAAACAACTCAGGCCTTTCCGCTTCGTATACCTTATCATAAAAAGTGGCGCCACCGGATGCTTTCGATTCTTCCATTCTTGCATCCCGGCTGCGTAAATAGGTAACCCCTGCTGCCCACACTTCCTGGCTTCCTATAGGAGCCGGCATGGCGCCGCTTAAAAAAACAGGTACTTCTTCGCTGGGCAACCGGGTAAGTTTTGGCAGCAAAGAAAGCAGGTAACTATACAAATGATCCCTGTTGATTAACGTATCAATATCAACGCCCGATAAAAAAAAATGGCCGTCATATTCCAGTACACAACCGTTTTCTGTTTTGAATAATTTCATTGTAGCAAATTTTTTAAAATGGTAAGAGCGATTGGATTATTGTTAATACTGCCTGTATAAAAATGAAATAACAATTTACGGCATCTTTGCCCCAGCCAGGTCTACGCCAAGCACATTGAGCGCAATATCCTGCAATGCAGTAAAGTCGCCTTCAAAATGGCAGGTTACCTGTTTGTGGCTTTGTGTTTCGCCGGGTTGCAATGGTTTTGCCGGCGAAGAAGATTCCAGTTCATAAAAGGGCCCCATCTGCGAACCATCTTCCAGCGGACCATCATTGTAGGCATTCACTACATCTCCTTTATAAGGGAATTGCTGTTGCTCCCATTTGGAGTTTACATAATCTCCTGCCGGATCAATATCAAAAAAGATAATGGTGAGTATATTTTTCTTAAAATCGAAACTGGCGGCATAGGGTTTGGCAATGGCCGGCGACAAACCCAGCTTGCTGCGGTGCTTTCCATCGCATTTTAAAAATAAAATACTGTCGCGCATAGCCAGCCGGTCGGCCGGAATTTTCCCAAAGTAGTTATCGGTAATAAAATTTTTTGCATCTTTTTTGGGGTGAAAAGGAATGATCACTTCTGTTTCTTCAGACGGGTTGAACATTCCCAGCAGCCATATGGAAAGCAACCCCGTTTCTTTTGTCCATGCCGTATCGCCCATATTTTTTACGGTATTGTCCGTTTCATAGGCTACCCATTTTATATGATCGGGTATAGTGGTTTGCAGGCGGGCGTTTAATGCGGCTTTATCCAGCAGGCGTACGTTACGGTTAATGAAAATATTAAATTCAGTTCCGCTGTAATTGGTGAGCACAGCTTTTTGCGAAAATTCAACGCTGGTGCTGTCCGAGTTGGTTACCTGGTAGGTTATCGTATCAACAATAGGTGGAACCTGCCAGTTGTTAAAATCGAACGGATCGCCTTTCTTAAAATAAAATGAATATTGACCTCCTTCGGGTCCTATCCAAAATCGCTCTTCGCCGCCAACCGGGTTAAACTGGTTTTTGAATTTTCCCGTTGCAATGAGGTCGTAATTAATCCAGCCGAAACTGTTTCCCGAATCACTGTTGGCGGTGCTGGTCATTACTCTTCCCTGGTAGTCGGCGCTAAGCAAAACCCTTGCGCCCTGTTCGTTCCAAAGCTCTATAGTATTATTTAGATGCTTCTGTAAAAAAGCCGCGTCGTATCCATAGCTGCCTTTCACATATTCAACTGCTTTTGCAGGCTGGGGTTCATTACAAGCCATTGGCATAGTCGTTAAGAAAAAGATAGATAAAATAAAAGAGAAATATTTATTCATAGTATACCCACTTAAAATTGGCCGACAGTAAGGTAGCGACTTTATTAGAATGATTAAAAGTTCGTACTCCCAATTTTATTCGCCTGCCCGGTAAAGTTAAACGGAAGCATTTGTATTAATAGTCCACCCCCGCAACGGAATATTAATACCAGCCCTTTCACTTTTCTTCTTTCTCCTTTTTCCGCATCTCTTCCTTCACTGTTCTTTTATGGGTGAACTCCCGGTAGCTATCATTAATGTATACCAGCATTCCCTCCCTGTTATTACGCCTGCAAAAATCATAATCGGGCCGGTACGTCAGCATAAAGCTGCGCAGGGAGTCGCCCTGTAAGCCTGTTGTCCTCCCAATATAATCGTATGGAAATTTATAGTCTACGTACAATTCCTCTTCCTGTTGTTCAAACATCTTCTTAAACTGCCGCTCATTTTTTTCTTTTTTGGAAAAGAAGGTTATGGGGCTGAAGGCAACGCCAAAACCATCGGTGGGAGCGTTTCCCTTTCCACCAACCAATTTGGTGTTTCTTTTTGTGAGAACGTCTTCAAATTCCTCCCGCCTGTTGATGGAATCTACCTGGTAGGCGTTCAGTTCACCTACCTGCACTTCTTCTAAGGTTACCACATTACGAACAAGATAAACGTTGAGAGGGTCTGCCAGCATATCGGATGCAACTACTATGGTGTCGGCAGTATACCCGATTGATGAGAACGAAAGTATGTCGCCCGCATTGGCAGGTATTTTATAATTCCCGCCCATATCGCTTTGCCCGGTTTTGCCCTGCGACAGGTTGCTTATGGTAGCGCCTATAACTACCCTGTCGTATAATTTGTCGAGTACTTTGCCACTGATCACATTTTGGGAAGAAGCCTCATACGCCGACACCAGGATAACGATAAGGCATAGTATCCTTTTTATTGCCATATTGGGTGCAAGTTAAAACAGGATTTCTGGAACGGATCGGTCTTTTTTGGAAGTGTTGATGATGGTAGCGTGTTCCGGGAGATTTCTCAGTCGCTGATATTACAGTAAAAAATGGACAGCATTTCGCTCCTTCGAAATGACGATTATCTTCTGTCATTTCGACTGAACAAATGGTTGAGGGAATTGTGGCGGTTATTCGCCTGTTTTGTTGAACCCTGCGGCAAACCTCAGCGCTTCCATAGCGCCTGCAACATATACCAACGGGGCGTTCCAGTTGATGGCAATTTCATTGGAAGCATAGGAGCAGTCATCGTCGGTATAGGCGGTTTCCGGTTCGGTAAATGGATAGGTACATTTATCCTGCATGCCGGGGTTGGGGCCGCCGGCCAGTAAACCGGGTACCGGAGCTATGATGCCATCCGCCTGTGAAGGGCGATGATGGATATGCATCGGCGACCGGGCGCCCATGCCCGTTACAAAACAAAATCCGGTGGCGTTCCGGCCCATTACATAATCGAGATTGGTTAAGGCAGCGTTGATGTATTTTTTATCGCCTGAAAGCTGGTAAGCATTAATAAGCGCCACGCTTTGATTCATGGCTACCGCATTGCTTCCCCAAATAAAATCAAACTTAGTTTGTCCCATGATGGTTCCAAAAGCTTTATTGCCACCGGTTGCTATCAGTGTGTCGGTAAAGGACAATATTTTGGAACGCAACGATGTAAAATCAATAGACGCGTAATCAGCCACCGCCGCTTCATTTCTAAGTAAACTGTAATACCCGAGCATGCCTACATTGTTCCATGAGGGAAGTACAAGTTTTTGGGGAAGATAGGAGGTTATCGCAGGGAGGAATTTTTCATCCTTCGTGGTAACCAGCAGTTCGGATGCCGCCCAGTAAAGTTCATCAGTAAAATTTTTATCACCATAAGCGCCGGTGGTGATGGCTGGCTTATATTTTGCATTTAATGCGTTTTGATCATATACTGCATCAGGATTTTGTTCCGCCCAGTGCCAGGCATACAACGCTGCACGTAAACAGCTATCGCTTAACCCAGGTAGTTGGTTTTCAAATTTGGCGAACACTCTTGCCGACTGTGCCATTACCGCGGCGAAGTCGAGCGTTGCAGCCGTGCCTTTCTGAACAGCATACCTCGGCAGCTTTGTAACGCCGGGCATTACCACGCCGTCAAAAGCGGCGTTGGTGCATTTATGATATACGCCGCCATCGTTGGGGTCCTGCATGGTGAGCATCCACCGCAGGTTGTATAATACTTCGTCTAACAAGTCCGGTAGCCTGTTGCTGCTTTCAGGAATATTGGTTTTCAAAGTATCGTAATAGGCGGAAAAATCTTCATATGCCGAAAGCATGGTACCCATGGTAATTCCGGAATTAACGATATACTTGTTGTAATCCCCTGCATCGTACCAGCCTTTGGGTGAGGATATAATGGTACCCTCCGGGCGTTGCGTTGTTGCTGCAGATGGATGAATCACCACCGCCGTATCGGGATGGCCGGCAGGGCGGCTCCACTCACCGGCGTATTGTTTTTCAAGCGGCATGGATACCCGCTGATAGTAGAATCCTTTTAAAGAGGATATACTCAAGGCGTGATGCACATTGGTATGAACGGGAAAAGGAACGGAATATCCAATATCTTTTACAAAAAGAATATAGATGCCTGTTTTGTCAAATGATGAGAAGTCGGCAATACGGGTAATTGTGGAAGAATAAGCGGAGCTAACGGGCTGCTGCAACTCGCCTGTGAATACCGTATCTTTTTTGCTGGCGGATACCAGGTAAAATGTATTGGATGCAGTTGCACCGGTAACCACTGCTATCTTAGGGGCGTATTGATAAAATCCGCATTGATTTAAGGCGATACCGTTGTTAGGATATTTCGCTTTTGCAGAACAACTTGCAATGGTAAAAATGAACAGGAAAATGACATTTTTATTAAACATGGTATTGCTATTTTTTGATCATTTGTATCTTCTTCGCTTCGCCCCGCTGGATTTTTCACCCATAACGCTGTGTAAGGACGCTGGGGTAGCGCTGTGAATAGCACAGCAGATACCCGGACTTTGATGAAAACATTATTTTTTATCAATCACCATACATACTGCACCGAGGGCCGGAACTGTAACTTTTATCCCTTTTTCGGTTAAGGCCGATTTTGCCTTAAGTGTGGCATAATCTGAAGGTCCGCCTGCTGCCAATGTTGTTGTTGACCCGTTTACCGAAACCTTTCTCGAAAATTCACCATTGTCGTCGCTGCCTTCCAGGCTATACCAATAAAACCGGTTACCGGGATTGAAATTAGTAGACTTGATTTCTACCGTTACCGGGCTTTTTGAAATATTGGTTAATGTAACATTAATTTGGCCGGAGCTATAGGTAGAAGCATATGCTTTTATGGCCGCGTTGCCCTGCACGCTGGCAGGGATTAAGCGGTCGCCCAATAGTTTTTGAAAAAAGTACAGGTAATAGAAAGATGGCCGTAGGCTCCATTTGGGAATGCCGGGCTCATTGCCATCGCTGAAGATGCCATGATCGTCGCCATCAGCCCAATAATTTAAAAGGTCCCAGCGGGCTGCCATTCCATATTTACTTTTCAGCGCTTCACCCAGAACCAAAAGTGCAAATACGCCGCTGGTGTTAGATACCTGTTGCTTTGACCCTACCGCAAACATGTTCCATTCTGTAAGGGCAATGGGCTTAATGCCGGCGCCATAGTTTTGTATTTGCCCGCTTACAAAATTCATCATTTTAGAGGGCACGGTAAGCGCGGCGTCCAGCACTTCAATGGCGCTGGAATTGGTTTCGTAAGGCGTGAAATAACTATGCACAACGTAAAAATCGTGTTTGCCATTGAGGTTGGGCATCATGGAGGAGTTCCATGTTTTAACCGTATTGGTTTGCCAGGACTGTGTTTCCGCATCGTAGGTTACTGCGCCGATGTAAATGGTTTTGCCAATTTCCGATGCTGCTTTCTGCATGGAATCAACAAACACCTGGAAATGCTGGGCGTATAATTTGCCTGTTAAATATTCCGGTTGCCCGTCTTTATTTTTGGTTAAGTCAATTCGATAGCCCCATTCCCAATCGCCAAAATTCTCATTCCCAATTTCCCAATATTTTGTTCGCCCGTTATCGTATCGAACCCAGTCGGCAGCAAGATGCGCTGCCGCGGCTACCGGGTCATCACTTGTGCCATATCTGGCATAGCCATAGTTTACGGTAATCATTCCTTCGTTATTGCTTTGCGCCAGCACTTGGTAGTATTGGTCAAGACTCGCTGACCAGTTTTCATTTATTTTACCATACCAGTAACCTGGTTTTTGGAGAACGCCATCTTTATCCATAATCTGTTCAGGCGCATCAGGTGGGTTAACACCCTGGGGCTGGTTCCAGAAATAAACATCGCTGCCGCTTCCTGCAGGCCAACGGATAACATGCGGATGCAGGTTGGTGATATGGTTCATGAATAAGGGCTCGTTGATCATCGGGCTCATCCATGTATTGGCGTTATGCCCGGTGATAGACCGGGGTATTTTTGTAATAATGCCGGATGCATCTACCGTAACGGTATTGGTTGTGCCCGCAGATGGGGCGGTAGCTTCGGTATAGGCGGGAACAGTGAAAGTTTTCGCCTCCCAGTCGTCTAAAAAAAAGCCGATGGTTTTGGCGGTGGGGGGGTCGGTCACAGGTTTTATTACCACCGTGTCGGGCCCGCCGGAGGGAGGTCCGTTGTTTTCATCTCCGGGATCGGTCACTTCTTTTTTGCACGAGCACAGTATAAGCAACAATAGCAGTGATGGAATAGCACTGTAAAATATTTTATGGTTTGTTACCATTAATTACAAGATTTTAAAAGCACCGGTTAAAACAAAAGAGAAGGCCTACCGTGAGCAACAGTTTACTGTTGATGATAGGCCTGTTCTCCATTGCATGTGGGTTATGGATTATTACCTTAATCCTATATGATCAATATAAACAGTCCCCGACCATCCCATTTCCTGCAGAATAAGATCGTTGATCGTTCCGGGATTTCCGAAGGCCGCTTTTGTTATTTTAAATTCCACCCATTTACCTTCTTCTACCGTAATGATGTTTTCACCACCCCAGTTCGCCATTACCTTTATGGTTTTACCGCCGGTGCCGGGTGTTCCAAAAATGGAAAACACCACTTCATTGTAAGCGCCGGTGGCTACTCCGGCATCGTTGTGTAACGACAACGCTCCCCATGAACCGTCAAACACCCTCTTCATACTGGCATCCCCATCACGAACGTTATCGGTATTGGTCAAATCTATTGAACCACCCCAACCCCAGTTTTGCCATCCGTTTTCAAGATTGTCAACATACATCGCGTAAGATAGCGGATCCAGATCCGGAAGGTCGCCCACAAACAGTAAAGATTTTTCCGATTCAACAGTAACACCAGAATAGGCTACCAGGGTTATTTTGCCTTTATTGGCTTCATCGGGTATGGTCACCACCAACTCCGTAGCGCTTTTGCTTACAAAGCTGGTAATGGGCTCGGTTAGTCCTTTCAATAATACGCCCATGGTAAGATCAAGATCGGCGCCTGTTATCGTGAGGTTACTGCCCCGTTCTACCGGGTTCGGCATAAAGTCGGTCAATACAGGCAACGTCAATGTGAGTTCGTCTTCTGTTTCGATAGTCAACGGTTCTGTTCCGCCAGTGGAAATAACTATTGTTCCTGTTTGCGCTTCCATGGGTACTTTCACTACCAGTTCGGTTAAAGACTGACTTACAAATTCCGTTGTAACCACATCTTTGGCAAACCTTATTTCCGTTACCCAGTTCAGGTATTGGCCGGTAATGGTAATATTATCTCCGGGCTTTGCCGCGCTGGTAAAAGACGTTATGGTAACAGGCACCTCAAAATTCAAAATCGTTTTTGAAGTAATATCGCCTTCGGGTGTTTTGAGCGTTACATAACCTTCCTCTGCCGCCACGGGTATAATAATTAATATTAACTCGGAGGTTTGTTGTATAAATGCTGATTGGGTTATGCTGGCGCCCTGCAAATCTATTGCTGTAACCTTATTCAGGTTATTTCCAATAAAGCTAAGGGTATCGCCATGTTGCGTGCCGGTAGGACCAAAGCTCAGCAACTCCACCCTGCCGGAATTCACGTCCTTGTCTTTTTTGCAGGACGCTATGGATGCTATGCCTGAAACAAAGCATAGCAACAAAAGCAATCGTGTATTGAGTATTATTTTCATATATGCGTATTTATATTCCAGTTATATTATTTACTATTTCGATACCTTAGGTACTACCCTGAAATTATCGAACGAGATGTCGCAATCCAGGTCGCCAGGTCCCTGGAACAGTATCCTGGTGTAGTAACCGTTAGGGTTAACAGAAATATTGGAGCCTGTATTTTCATAGCTGGCTATAACTTCCTCATAAGGAATAACAACGGTTTGCCACAAACCCCTGGTGTCGTAAGGAGGCGCCCACTGGTACTGTTCGTTGTTAAAGTCGTTGGCTAAACCGGCGTTAATCCTGATCATGTTGTTATTGTAAGGTTTCATGGTGTTTACCTCAAATTTGAGGAAGTAGTCCTCTGGCTTAAGAATGGCTTCATCGGGTATGTTTTGACTGATGGGTCCCATGGCATCGGGTGGACCGCCGGCTACTTCCGTCCAGTTCCACGCACCAATGGCTTTGTTTACGCGGATGTAATTGCCATTAATCAACGGTGGATCTTCAGGGCCGGGGTTGGAAACAACGAATGAGGCATTCCACCATCCGGTATAAGGATCACTGCTGATAAAAATATTCCTGTTATCCCTGAACCAAAAGTCGGATTCGGTTTCGCCAAAATTGGTAGTAACCGTTATGGGACCAGGTTGTGCGCCATCGGGCACAATTACCTGAATACTTTTGTCCTCTACAACCACCAGTTCACCGGTTACACCACCTGTAAACGTTACGGTTAGCGGTTCGTAAAAATAATCGCCGCGTATGGTTGCAATGTTTCCCGTAAGCACATATTCGCAATTCATCGCCGATACTAATGGCTCGCTGATTTCCACGGTAAATGGATGGTCCAGTGTGTAGCCATTGGCAAATATGATCTTCAGTGTATTGGTAATTTCAATGGGAATTTCGCTGGGTACACTTACCAGTATGGAAGTGCCCGTAATATAGGTGGGCGTTAGCGACGCTTTTTGGTCGTTAAACCATATCTGCTGCGCATCCTGCAGGTTTTCTCCCACGATAGCGATGAGGTTGCCTTGATAGGCGCCCACAAGTAAGGAGTCCGATGATTCGGGGCTCGTAATGCGCACATATCTTATTCTTGGCTCCCCGTTGTTGGGTGCATCATCTTTTGTGCAGGATGCATATATACCAACGATGGCAAAGGCCATGGTAAGTAATAGTATTGATTGTATTTTTTTCATTGCAAGAAATTTGAGTGTCGTATTTATTTACTATAATAATCCACCGGTTCTTTTAACAGGTTGGGCGCCTGGCTTTGCTCCGCTGTTGGTATGGGAAGCAAAAAGTTACCCGAGTTCGCAGTGATTATCCTGTCGGAGGATGCCACCCATGATGTTTTGGTAAACGTCCACGAGGTGGGATCGGGCATCTTATCGGGCTCTGCAAAAAACAAACCCCTGTCCTGTGAATTTAATATCGAATAGGCTTTGTCGGGGTTGTAATAATGCAGTGAAACCAGGTCGTACCAACTCATCCCTTCCATTGCAAATTCAATAAACCGTTCTTTTAGGATAACATCCAGGGTAAGTGGCAACTCGCGCCGGGGTAATCCCGAACGCATGTGCACTTTGTTGAAATATTCCAGCGCTGTCGCGTCATTTGTAGATGCGCTGTTTCCCAATACGGCTTCTGCATATATCAGGTACATCTCTGCCAAACGTTGCATGTAGGTATCGTGCCCGTAGCGCTGGCTGGCCGCTTGCCCGCCCACATCTTCAGCCTTACCGGTTACATATTTTTTTATACTCAGGAAGTTATTGTCGGTTCCTGTAAAGGGGAAGACTAATTTTTGTTTTCCCCCGGGGATGGTTTGGGTTATTTCGGGATAGAAAGCACCCGGCAGCATAAATGTAGCTTTCAATCTCTGATCGAGCGTTCTGCCTTTGAGCGTACCCTCCGGGGTTAAATCTATTCCATCGTACTGGCTGAGTATCCACCAGGTAGCGCCTTTATCGCCGCCCCAACCATCGCCATTGGCAATGTCGGGACTATAGGCAAGATAAGCAGGTGTGGAATTTTGTGTACCCCACGCGCTTGGTCCTGAATACACCCATTGCAATGAAAACAGCGACTCCGCATTATTGTCGTATGGGAATAGAAATAAGTCGGCGTAGTCTTTTAATAAAGCTGCACCACTGTTCTTAATAACATCTTCTGCATAATACTTCGCACTGTCTAAAAACATTTGGCTCCTGCTGCCAGAGCCGCCGGATTCCACGCCTGCTCTTGTGAGGTAAAATCTGGCCAACATCCCTTCGGCCGAATATTTGGTTATTCGTCCTTCGCGAATAGGTATTTCCGGGAGGTCTGCGGCAACGGCGCGCATTTCATCAGTAATAAATTTCCAAACACTCGATACCGTATTCCTGCTGATGCTGGTATCGGAAAGTAATGTGAGGTTATTTTCAATAATGGGCACTGCACCCCAGTTCATCACTAAGAAACGATAGGCAACAGCTCTCATAAAACGGGCTTCTGCCAATGCGATTTTTTTAACTTCAGGAGAAACCGCAGCGCCGGCATAAGTATTAATATTCGCTATGGCGAGATTGGATTGTCCAACCACAATAAAGAACGAACGCCATGAAGCGCCGTTTTCGGGCGTGCTTCCGGTTGTATTGAACAATACATTACCCCTGTCGTTCCAGGCCGAAAAAGCGGTACCGCCGCGAAAGTCGCCCAGGTTATAAGAGGCTTTATCATTATAGTCGAACCAAACCCTGCTGTATAAAAGCGCGGTAGCCGCCAATACCTGGTCGTCGTTCTGGTAAAAGTTGGCATCTACAATGGCATCTATTGGTGGCCTTTCGAGGAATGACTTTGAACATCCTGAAAGTATGAGGACCGGGAGTAAAATGCCAGTCCAGAAAAGCATATGTTTATAATTTTTCATCACTGTAATTTTAAAAGTTAACGCCAAGACTGAACGTATAAATAGGAGTTAATGGGTAACGGCCGTAATCGAGGCCTATAGCCTGGTTGCTGGCGCTCGCATCTCTTCCAACATAAGATCCTACTTCCGGATCAAAGCCATCATAACCTGTAATGGTTGCAATGTTTTGTCCGCTTACGGAAATCCTGAGTCCTTTTACAATTTTTTGTTTTGAAAGTAAACGATCAGACAGGTTATAGGATAATGTGATATTCTTGATGCGTATGAAAGATCCATCTTCTACCCATTTGTCGGTGATATTGGTGTAGTTGCCATTGGGTCCATACGATATCCGCGGAACATCGGTGCCGGGGTTCTCCAGTTTTACCACACCATCTTCGGTGATAGGCCGTGCGTACTGTGTGGTATGTATTAACAGGTTGCGGCTTAAGTTGATATTGTTAGGATTAGAGTTCGCCCTTGCTAAATAATTGTATACATCGTTGCCGTGCGTGCCTATGATAAGTACACTGAGGTCAAAACCTTTGAAAGAAAAAGTGTTGGTAAACCCGGCAAATAACTTCGGCCATGGGTTACCGATATAAGTTTGATCATATACATCTATAATACCGTCGGGAGTTCCGTTTGGCCCGCTCACATCCTTAAATTTCACATCGCCAACCCATAAGCCATTCGCTTCATCAATCGGCAGCCTGTCGCCGTTATTATCTACCGGAACCGGGCTTTTTTCAATTTCATCTATAGAGGTAAATAACCCTTCTTCAATGTATCCGCGGAATAACCAGGGCGCCTGACCCACCACCGAACGCTGGGTCCAGTCGTTCAACCACCATGATGTACGGTCAATCAGCGCGGCGTCTGAATTGAACTTTGTAATTTTTGTTTTAAAGGATGATAAATTCAGGTTGGTTTCCCATTTAAAATTTTTGTTGTTGATGTTAAGGGTATTCAGTGTAATTCCCCAGCCTTTGTTTTCCAGCGAACCAATGTTTACCTGTGGAGATCCTACAGAGCCGGTTCCATTGGTACCCATATACCATGGCAATGGATTTTCGAGCAGCAGGTTATCTGTATTCTTGATATAAAAATCAGCTTCCAACTGAACCCGGTTGTTGAACAATCCAATGTTTAAACCAAAATTATTGGTCTTGGTTTCTTCCCACTGCAATCCTGGATTTTTATACCGGCTGGGTAAAAAACCTGTGCCTGTTGGCGTGGCGCCGGTACTCATGGGCGAATAAATATATCCGCCACCACCCTGGTTACCGGTTTTGCCGGTTTCGAACCGCAGTTTAAGGTCGCTGATAAAAGATACATCGAAAAAGGATTCCTGCGAAATCCTCCACGCGGCCGATAAAGATGGGAAAGAACCCCATTTGTTATCGGGTCCAAAATTTGCCGAACCGTCTCTCCGGATTGTACCTACGAGAATGTAGCGATTGTCGAAATTATAATTAACCCTTCCCAGGTAAGATTCCATAGCCCATTCGCCTGAACCGCCCGAAGTACCCGAAGTGGTTTCATCACCTGCGGCAAGATCTAATATATCGTTCGTTAAAAACCCGGTCCTGGATGCGCCGGTGTTTTTCCACGTAGAAGCCTGCGACTCATGACTGACCATAGCGGTGATGCCATGTTTACCAAAATTCTTATTGTACTCAAACAGTTGATTCCAGTTCCAGTAGGTGTTTACGCCGGAACCATTGGTTAAGGAGGCTGTTGGGTTTATTGCCCATCCAATGGAGTAAGTAGGTAAATAGTATTCCGAATTAGCATACAACACGTTGGCGTTAAGTGAAGTTCTGAAGGTCAGGTCTTTTGTAATTTTTACGCCCAGGTTTAAACCACCCAGTATCTGTCTTCTTACATTATTGTTGGTGGTTAAACTGGCAATGGCTATTGGGTTTACCGGGGCAAATTGATTGGCGCCGTTGGTAAGGTCACCGCCGCCCCATGTGCCATCTAAATTTTTAACCGGTATCTGCGGTGTATTTTGCAGCGCGTTAGAAATTACGTTTTCCTGGCTGGTGGTAAGCTCTTCGTTGGTTTGGTTAAAATTGAGATTAGTGCCGATCGTTAACCAGTCTGTGGGTTTGTTATCGAGGTTTACCCTGAACGAATATCTTTTAAATCCTGAGCCTTCAGCTACTCCTTTTTGATTAAGATATTCACCCGACATATAGTAAGTGGTTTTTTCATTTCCACCACTCATGCTCAGTGAATGCTTGCTCATGGGCGCCGGCTTAAACAGCTCGTTCTGCCAATCGGTTCCCTCACCCAGTAAGGAAGGATCTAAAAATTCCTGTGGTGTTTCTCCGCCGGCAATAGCATGAAACTCTTTCACCATTTGTGCATACTCCTGTAAGTTCATCACCTCAAGAGGGGCGGGAGGAAGCTGCAATCCATATTGAAAACCATACGATAATTGTGCTCTGCCGGATTTACCGCGTTTGGTGGTGATTAAGATTACACCGTTGGTGGCCCTGGAGCCATAGATGGCAGTGGCCGAAGGACCTTGCAGTACCTGTATGTCCTGTATATCGGATGGGTTTAAACCAGCCAGGGGATTTGATGAACTTTGAGCGCCGAAGGAAACGGACTCTCCCGGAATTTGAACGCCATCTACTACATACAAAGGTTCATTGGTGCCATTGATAGAATTTACACCACGGATGTTAACCGAAATACCTCCACCGGGTTGCCCGGAGTTTTGTGTTATGTAAACACCTGCCGACCTGCCCTGTATAGCCTGCTCGATGGTGGTGTTTACTGTTTTTTCAATGTCTTTTGCCGTAACCGTGGTTTGCGCCGTGGTAAGATTCGCGCGTTTACCTGTGCCGTACCCGATGACCACCACTTCATCCAGCTTTTTGCCCAATGGTTCCAGCATTACTTCCAGGATATTGTTGGAAGTGATATAGACATCTTTGCTTACCATGCCTACAGAATTCATTACCAACACTTCCGTGCCTTTCGGTACATCCAGCGAAAATACGCCCAAAGTATTGGTGGTAGTGGCAGCTTTTCCATTTTTAGTGGCTACTGTTACACCGGGAAGTGGATTTCCCGTATCGTCTTTTACCGTTCCGGTAACTTTTTTCGTAGCGCCATCCTGGGCATACGATGCCGTCATAAGCAATAATGAGAAGAGGGACCATAGCAGTACCCTTGCCTTTCTCATTGTTTTGTTTTTATTCATATACATGCAATTTTGGTTTAAGAA
>CAYMKT010000069.1:0-19227 GCA_964391065.1 uncultured Terrimonas sp.
TAACATGGCATCGTTGTTGGGTATACCTTTGTAGTATCAGTTCATTTTTGAAAAGAACGGTTATGCGGTACATATTCTTTTTATTGGTATTAGGTTGCCTGCAAAGCCAGGCGCAATTGAAAAGTTTTATCATCTCTGTTAAAGGAGATACCCTTAACGCTGTAGATAACAACGGCAAAAAGCAAGGGCCGTGGGTGGTACACGTAGATGCATTGCGCGGGGAACCTGGCTACGAAGAAGAAGGGTATTATGAAGATGATCAAAAAGAAGGCGTGTGGAGGAAATACACCCTTACGGGTGATTTAACCGCCATTGAAAACTATAAATGGGGCGAAAAAGACGGGAAACAGCAATATTATACTAAAATGGGCGACCTACTCCGCGAAGAAAGCTGGAGAGCCACTAACCCGGAAAATCCGTACGACACAGTGCAGGTGCCGGACCCGGTCATCCCCGATAAATGGGAAACAAAAATCGTAAAATTGGAAGTAGCCACTGTAGCACACGGCACATGGAAATTTTATGATCCCAATTCGGGGTTTATTACCAAACAGGAAAACTATTTTTTTGGACAGAAAGAAAAAGGAGGGTATAGTACCGATTCTTCAATGGTATCGAACAAGGCTCCCGAGAAACCCAAAGAGGTAACCGAATGGGAAAAAAACAACTCGGGAAAGAAAAAAGTTAAGGTGAGAGATGGGCGAACCGGGTTTTGATGTATTGTTTTATCTATATTTTTGCTGTTAATCATCTAACTATATGCGTAAAATAACAATATCAATTTTTGCCGCTTTTATCATACTATCAGGATGTACCGGAAATCAACAGTATAAAAAACCAGATGACGCGCTTGAAGCAGGCAGAGAATTTATACGCTTTGCGCTTGATGGCGATATGCGCAAAGCCAAAGTTTTTATCTTACCGGGTGCTGCCAATGAAAGATTATTTGATAAGATTGAAAAAAAATATGCAGCAAACGGACCAGAGGAGAGATCGCGATATAAAGATGCAAGTATTATCATTAACAAATCGCAATCAATTAATGATTCCACAACCATCATTAATTTTTCCAACTCCTATAAAAGAGAAGACAGCGAGATCATGCTGGTTAAAGTAAACGGAGAATGGTGGGTGGATTTTAAATACACTTTCACAGGAGATACCGTTACCAACTAAACCCTAAGCTACCTCCTTTGACTAAAAATCGCACACACCTTAATTTTACCAATATAAAATTTAAAAAATAGCAATTCACTGTTTGGTTTTATTATCTTTCCTCTTTTATACATTTCATCTCTCGTACAATGCTTACAGTACTCCATCCATGGCATGGCGTTGCGCCCGGCGAGCATTCCCCAAGGATTGTAAACGCCGTAATAGAAATACCCCAGGGTTCCAGGCAAAAATATGAAATAGATAAGCCAAGTGGCTTGCTTAAGCTGGACAGAGTAATCTATTCTTCTTTTTATTACCCGGTGAACTACGGCTTCATACCGCAAACCTACGGCGATGACAAAGATCCGCTTGATATACTGGTAATATCCAGCATGAGCATACAGCCTTTATGCCTGGTACAGGCTAAAGTAATTGGAGTAATGCAGATGATTGATAGCGGTGATGCCGATGATAAGATTATTGCTGTGGCCAACAACGATCCGGGAGTAAATTATATTAATAATATTGAAGAAATGCCCAAACATTTCTTCAGTGAGTTAAGGCAGTTTTTTGAGGAATACAAAAAGCTGGAGAACAAAACCGTAAGTGTTAATGAATTCCAGGATAAGGCTACTGCATTGAATATTATTGATGAGGCCATCCGTTTTTATAAAGAGAATTTTGTTGAAAAACACTAAGCAGGAACTGGCAAAATAGTTAGCCGTTCGACTTCTTTTTAATTTTCTCCGGTATGGAATAAACAACATTTTGCATCTATAACGGTATATAGCATTTCATTCAGCAGAGGTGACATCTTCTCAATACGATCATATAACTGATGCCGGCTTATTGGAAAATTTCTATGCTGATGGCAGCAACGAGTGGCTGGGCAAACTGATGCAACGATACACCTTATTATTGTATGGCGTTTGCATGAAGTATTTAAAGAATGAGGAGGAAGCAAAAGACGCCGTTCAACAAATTTTCCTGAAAGCGATCTCCGAACTGCAGAAATACCCCATAACGCATTTTAAAAGCTGGCTGTACACTGTGGCACGTAACTACTGCTTTATGCAGTTAAGAGATAAAGGAAAAGCGCCACTACCCGTTACCGAAAAAATGATCAGTTCCGATCCCGCTGAAGAGCATAACATCCATTTTCACCAACAAAACGAAACCACGCTTTCCATACTGAGCGAAGCTTTGGAAGAACTAAATGACGATCAAAAACAATGTATCATCTTATTTTATCTTCGCAAAAAATCATATCAGGAAATAGCGGAATTGACCGGATATTCGATGATGAAGATTAAAAGCTATATTCAAAACGGGAAACGCAACTTAAAAATCATTATGCAACGGAAAGTAAAAGAAAACGAAGTTTGATTTCTGCAAATTTTATGTATGAATAATGATTTATTAAATATATTGTCGGAATCAAAAAATATAGACCAGCAAAGGCTATTAGCCTACCTGGAGGGGAAACTATCGCCCGAAGAAAGGCATGCGATAGAAAAGTTGTTGATTGATTCTGATTTTGACAACGATGCCGCTGAAGGACTTTCGCAGGTTCACGATAAAAGCAAACTTCCGTTAGTAATGAATGAGTTGAACAGAAAACTGGTCAGCAAACTTTCCAAACGCAGAAAAAAGCTTTTAAAAAGAACGCCAGATATGATCATACCGGTTGCAGCCACCATTATTATACTACTGCTCATTTTTATGCTTTATATCTTCCTGCGAAAGTTTTTATAACCTAACCCGTTAAAAGCAAATACAGGAAACAATGGATGCCAAAACCAACGCCTGCTGCATGCGGCCAGGCTAATTTCGTATCGGCTTCCCGCCTTTTAACACACTTTGTATGCGTTCCAGCGTTTTCTTTTCTCCACAAAGACTCAGAAAGGCTTCCCGTTCAAGATCAAGCAAATATTGCTCAGTTACCAAAGAAGGTTCAGTTAAATCGCCTCCACACATCACGTAGGCTAATTTTTTTGCCACCACTACATCGTGATCTGTAGCGTACTGCGCACGCCACATACCGTTAATGCCTGCGTATAATGCACCCAAAGCAAGCCGCCCCTGCACTTTGATGTCAGTCCGTTGAACTGGCGTTTCATATCCCCTGTCAAAAAGTTCAATTACACTGCTTTTCGCGGCGGCAATCCGCCTGTCCTGATTAATGATTACTTCATCACGCCCTTTCTTCAGAATACCCAGGTCAAAGGCTTCAAATGCACTGGTTGACACTTTAGCCGTAGCAATCGTGAGAAAACGGTTTTTTAAAGTAATGGTGTCGGGCTCATCTTCATGCGTTTCATCGGCCGCACGCAATACAAACTCCTTGGTACCTCCACCGCCGGGAATCAGCCCTACGCCCAATTCTACCAATCCAATATAGCACTCTGCCGCAGGTAAAACCTTGTCGCTGTGTAAACTTAACTCACAGGCTCCGCCCAATGTTAACGCATGCGGGGCTACCACTACCGGTATGCTGGAATACCTGGCCCGCATCATGGTGTTCTGAAAAGCGCGGACAGCCATATCAAGTTCATCGTATTCCTGTTCAACAGCAAACATAAAAATCATCCCCACATTTGCACCAGCGGAAAAATTCTGCGTATCATTAGCGATTACAAGCCCTTTATATTTTTCTTCACCTAACGCAATTGCTTTTTGAATACCTTCCAGCACCTCCCCCCCTATGGTTCCCATTTTGGTATTCCATTCCAATCCAAGTACATCATCACCCAGGTGGTATACATTCGCCGCACTGTTTTTCCAAACCGTTTGTCCCGCAAAATTCTTCATCACCAAAAATGCCTTTTCGGTTCCGGCGGCTACAGTAGGTACATAGGAAGCTGTTGCAGGCGAATAGCACAACTTAACACCGTTTTCTACTTTGTAAAAAGTAGTATTGCCGTTCGAAATCATCTCCTCTACCCACGGGGCAACGGTGTAGCCTTCTTTTTTCATGGCGGCGAGGGTCTTTTCCAAACCGAGTGCATCCCAGGTTTCAAATGCACCCATATCCCAACCAAAGCCTGCTTTCATGGCATCATCGATGCGATATACTTCATCGGAAATTTCGGGTATGCGGTGGGAGATATAAGAAAACAAACGGTGATGAAAAAGCCTGTAAAATTCTCCCGCTTTATCCTGCGCACCTACCAGTGCCTTTATTCTCTGCTTAAGATCATCTATGACTTTAGCGGCTTCAATGGCGGCGAATTTGGGCTTTTTCCGTGGTTCGTATTCGAGCGTTAAGAGATTGAGCACCAGGATTTCCGAACTCCCATCTTTGGATTTTGTTTTTTTGAAAAATCCTTGCCCGGTTTTATCACCCAACCATTTATTTTCTACCAGCTTTTCTACCCACGAAGGAATGAGAAAAATGTCGCGTGCCTCATCGCCGGCGCAATTATCGTATACCCCTTTTGCAACCTTTACCAACGTATCGATACCCACTACATCGGCGGTGCGAAACGTGGCAGATTTTGGACGTCCCAAAACAGGGCCGGTAAGCGCCTCCACCTCGTCAACACTTAAACCCAGCTTTTCTACCAGGTTAAAAATTAATGCTATGCTATACACTCCAACCCGGTTAGCAATAAACGCAGGAGTATCTTTACAGAGCACCGTTGTTTTACCGAGGTGTAAATCTCCATATGACATCAAAAAATCGACAATCTCCGGATTTGTATAAGGGGTTGGAATAATTTCCAGCAACCGCAGGTAGCGGGGCGGGTTGAAAAAATGCGTACCACAAAAATGCTTTTTAAAGTCGTCGCTTCTGCCTTCCAGCATCAGGTGTATAGGAATACCCGAAGTGTTTGAAGTAATCAGCGTTCCGGGTTTCCTGAATCTTTCCACTTCTGTAAAAATACTTTGCTTGATATCCAGCCTTTCCACAACCACTTCAATCACCCAGTCGCAACCGGCGATATCCTTCATATGGTCGGTAAAATTTCCTGTTTTTATTTTCTTTATCACATCCTTTGTATACACAGGCGATGGATTGGATTTTATAACAGCAGTCAACGAATCGTTTACTATGCGATTTTTTACTGCAGGATGATCCAACGACAATCCCTTTGCTCTTTCAACATCTGTTAATTCTTTTGGATCCATGTCCAGCAGCAATACCGGAATGCCTATCCCTGCAAAATGACAGGCAATTCGCGAACCCATTACTCCCGAACCCAACACCGCAACTTTTTTGATGATCCTTTTCATACGACTGTTTATTTCCTTTGCATTTATGAAAAAACGAATTAGTTAACTAAACAACTAATCCGCACCGAAGTTAATATAAATTGATTCAGAAAACACAGGGTGCGACATTTAAAACTAATGTTAATTTCGGGCATGCCGAGATCAGATGCCATACAAATATTTCTTGCCGGAGTGGAGGCCGTGAAACCTGCTCATTTTATTCCAAAAAATCTTCAGTTGAATAGAAACGTAATAAAAATAAATGACAAAACATTCTCCTTAACTGATATTGAAAATTTGTATGTCGTTGCTGTGGGTAAAGCCGCAGCGGCTATGGCGCTTGAAACAGAAAAAATTTTAAGCAATCGTATTACCGAAGGCATTGTTGTTACCAAATACAAACATCAGCTTCCATTGTCGCATTGCAGCACTATTGAGGCAGGGCATCCCATACCAGATAAGAATAGCTTGTTGGGTGGGAAAGCCGTCATGCAATTATTTAAGAAAGCCAGGCAAAAAGATCTTATCATTTTACTCATCAGCGGCGGCGCGTCAGCTCTTGTGTCAGACGTGCCTCCGGGTTGCACTTTAGAAGACATACAAAAAACGATACAACTATTGCTGGATTGTGGTGCAGCTATCGATGAAATGAATACGGTAAGAAAACACCTTTCCAATATTAAGGGTGGGCAGTTAATGCAGGCCACCCGGGCAACAGTGGTAGCATTGATACTAAGCGATGTTCCTGATAATAATCTTTCGGTTATTGCAAGTGGGTTAACCGTAGCTGATAAATCTACATTCAATGATGCATGGCGAGTAATAGAGCATTATGATCTCGTTAAAAAACTTCCCTCGTCTGCCAGGGATTACCTAAAGAATGGAGTAAACAAGATGAGCCCCGACACGCCCAAGCCTGGTGATGCGACGTTTGATAAAGTGTACAACCATCTTGTGGCAACTAACAAAGTGGCGATTGAAGCTGCCGAAGCGAAAGCACAACAACTGGGTTATGTAACACGAATTATTCCACCTGTGCTTTCCGGTGAAGCTGATCAGCAAGCGGAAAACTTCATTAATGATCTAAAAAGCGAAAAAAGTAAGCAGCCTGTATGCGTGCTATGGGGAGGCGAAACTACAGTTACTATTAAAGGAAAGGGCAAAGGCGGCCGTAACCAACAATTTGTACTGGCGGCATTGTGCGCCTTAAAAGACTATGGATGGCTGCTGGAAAACAATGCTACTATCCTTTCCGGGGGGACCGATGGAACTGATGGGCCCACCACGGCTGCCGGTGCAGTTATAGATTCCGGAACAATAATCAGAATGGATGAAATGGCCATAGATCCCAACCAGTTTCTTCAGCAAAACGATGCTTTTCACTTTTTTGAGAAGGTGAACGGGCTTATAATTACTGGTCCTACTCAAACCAATGTAATGGACATTGTAGTTGGATTGATGAATAAAAAATAAGCAATGCTAAAATTACCTTCGTCCTCATAAAAACGTAAGTTTACAACGTTTCTTACACCATGTCAACTGAGCATCAACAAATATTAGCAGGCTGGGGAAATTACCCCACTGCACAATCGTTCGTAACCATCCCGTCAAAAGAAGATGAATTAAAAGTTCTTGTAACAAGGGGGAACCTTATTGCAAGAGGTCTGGGAAGAAGCTACGGCGACCAGGCGATTAACGAAAATAAAACGGTTTGTATTTGTACAAGAATGCATCATTTTCTTTCCTGGGATGAGCATTCGGGTATGCTGGAATGCGAAGCGGGCGCCAGTTTAGAGGAGATTATCACCACTTTTGCACCGAGGGGCTGGTTGCCGATGATTTGTCCGGGAACAAAGTTCGTTACCATTGGCGGAGCGATTGCCAATGATATACATGGCAAGGCACATCATGCGGACGGTTCGTTTATTAACTGTGTTGTTTCCTTTACTATTTTACTCGCTAACGGCGCAGTGGCAACAGCGTCAAGAGAGGAACACTCCGACTTGTTTACAGCCAATTTTGGCGGACTTGGCTTATTGGGCATAATACTAACGGCAAAGATCAGGTTAAGAAAAATTGAAACCACCTATTTCAGGCAGCAATCTATTAAAGTTAACAACCTCCCGGAAATGCTGGATGCGCTGGAGCAATATAGAGCATACAACTATTCGGTGGCATGGATTGACCCGTTGGCTACCGGCAAGAAACTGGGTAGCGGCGTTTTAACCGTAGGCAATGCCGCCCGGCTGGATGAGTTACCCGAAATATTACGGAAAGACCCATTAAAAATCCACAGTATTTCTAAACTCAGTGTACCATTTTTTTTACCGGGTTTTGTATTGAATAGCTTCAGCGTAAGCTTACTCAACAAGGTGATCGGGTTTATACAAAATTCCCCGGAACCGTTCGTCCACTACGAAAAGTTTTTCTTTCCACTCGATATGATTAATAACTGGAACAGAGGGTATGGCAAAAGAGGGTTCATTCAATATCAATTTGTAATCCCCGAACAAAATGGTTTTTCCACGCTTTCCAGCATACTGGAAATGATTGCATTGAGCGGGTGTAACCCGTTTCTAAATGTTTTTAAAAAGATGGGAGAAGGTCAGGGCATTTTATCTTTTCCTTTTCATGGGTATACCCTGGCTATTGATTTTCCGGTAACGCCAAAACTGAAGGCTTTTACCCGGCAATTAGACCAGGTAGTATTGAAAGCCGGAGGGAGGATATATTTGGGCAAAGACGCTATGCTGAATAAAGAAACATTCCAGGCCATGTACCCGCAATACAAAGAATGGTTATCCATAAAAGCCAAATACGACCCTACTAATGCGTTTACCTCTGATATTTCAAGAAGGCTTGGGCTTGAAGTACAAAAATGATGCGACGAATTATAAATAGCATTACCTCTCTAATCCACTCAATGCAGATAATATTCGCTAGTTGTACAGGTAGCGGTGAGGAACCGGGTATACTACTTTCTCCGAGGTGGTTAGTAACATTAAGGCGATTATACCCAGGATAAAAAGAAGAGACACTTCAAGGTATGCCTGGGTTACGGTTTTATTAATAATGGCTTTTGAATCGTTTTGCAATCGCATGCCTTCGCTGGTTTGAATTTCGTTTAGCTGCTTAAGCGATTCCAACGTTTTGTCAAAACCAGCGCTTAAGGCGGCCCGGTCGACAGTAGCAGCAGAAGTGATAGCAAGAAATTCGGCATTGTTGTATCGCTGCAGAGACTGCTTGAAATTCTGCCATTGCTGCTTTTCGTCATTGGTAAGGTAAGTAGTTTCATAAGCCTCCACAATCTGGTCCATTTCACGGTTGTGCAGTATTAATTGGTCGCCTATGTTTTTGCCGGGAAGACTGTCCAGCAATATTTTTTTTTGGTAAAAAAGATTGCTCATACGGAAAATATAACTTGCCGGAATAAGCCGATCCTGGTAAATCGAGGATACATTCTTTGTAAGATCATCGTACTGCCTTCTGCTAAAAAAATTATTAACCAACGCCAATACTAAAATAACTAATAGCAGCATAGCCATATTCCTCCTCTCCTTCCATTGTACGCTCCATTTCATAGTAAAATATTTAAGGGACTAAAATACATATTTCTATTTGCAGAACAGGGGAGCGTTGCAACCAAACGATGTGCGGACTAAGATGACGACTATTAGATGGGGAACATAACCACTTTGGATGGTGCTCCAGGAAAATATTATGACTTGTCCTTTTTTACTTTGCCTTGCAATTATCGAAAGACGCAGTCTCCGGATGAATTTACCATCGCATTTACTTCACACCTCATTCTTCAATAAAACAAATATCTTCACCTGCATGCATGCATTTTCGAAACGCGTTTTGAGCCTTTCTGAATGGGATTGATATACTGCATTCGGCGACCGCTCTGAAAAATAAGCAGTAATCTCATTTTCATATTCCTGGAATGAAAAAGACTGCCAAAAATTACTTTTTGCTGAGGCACCTTCTGCATTAGCAGAGACGGAGGAGCGAGGGGATTGTGAAATACTCATCTCATTAATTTAGGGTTCGTAAATTTACTAATCATAAGCTGCACAACCAATCATTTACACAATTATTTATCAAGAGCTATTGATGGCCTTGGAAAAGATGAGTTCTGTTAATTTACAAGTTGCTGGCGGGGCAAACCAACTTCACCGTTACCCTTGATATTCTTTTTGTTATACTTTATTTAATTATGATAAACGGCATTAGCAATAACCATCTTCAGCGGGTTTAAAACATACCTTCGCCGCTCCTTGAGTAAACTTAATAAAACGGAATAGTTTCTTTGTGGATGGAAGTAATTGAATTATTTAATGTATGATCATTTAAATGTATTGATCAAACAATTGGACGCTGAAAAGTATTCTAAAGGGATATAAACAAAAGCTACATGAACAAATCATTGCTACTCTTCCTGGCCGTGTTTACTTGTGCATATGGCTATGGCCAGGAAAAATTTACAATAAGCGGAACAATAAAGGCTAAAAGAAACGGGGAAACGCTCATCAATGCAAGCATAAGAGCCGGCAGCGCCGGAAGCATCAGCAATGAATATGGCTTTTATTCGATTTCGCTTGAAAAGGGGGATTATATACTCGAAGCCACTGCGGTTGGTATGCTTGGTTTTTCCAAAAATATCTCTCTTACCAAAGATATAGAGCTTAACATTTCACTGGAAGACGAACCTAAAACGCTTGACAATGTTACCATCACCGCTTCCTCAAAAACCAGGAGCCTGAACAGCCCACAAATGGGAATTGAGCGGTTAACCACAAAAGAGATCAGCAAAATTCCGGTATTGTTTGGTGAAAGAGACTTACTAAAAGTTATTCAATTGTTGCCTGGGATTAAGTCGGGAGGCGACGGCAATACCGGTTTTTTCGTACGAGGCGGAGCCGCCGATCAGAACCTTATTTTGCTGGATGAAGCTACAGTATATAATCCATCGCATTTGTTAGGATTTTTTTCCACATTTAATTCCGATGCCATCAAAGATGTTACAGTGTATAAAGGAGGGATGCCAGCGCAATATGGCGGAAGGCTGTCGTCCGTGCTTGATATTAAAATGAACGATGGAAATAACCAGGACTATAATGTTAGTGGTGGCATTGGCTTAATTTCTGCCAAGATCAATGTTGAAGGCCCAATTCAAAAAGATAAATCTTCTTTTTTAGTTACCGCCAGGCGAACTTATGCAGATATGTTCCTGAAATTATCGAAGGACTCAAACCTAAACAACAACACCCTTTATTTTTATGACCTGAATGCCAAACTCAATTATAATCTCGGTAGTAAGGACCGGCTGTATGTTTCGGGTTATTTTGGTAAAGATGTATTGGCAGCAGGTGAAGACTTTGGAATAGATTGGGGAAATGCTACCGGTACCGTTCGCTGGAATCACATCTTCAGTAACAAGTTGTTTTCAAACACCTCGCTCATTCTGAGCAATTACAATTATAATATCTCCATCCGAAGCGGCGCGAACGATTTTGATATTTTTTCCCAAATACGCGACTGGAATCTTAAGCAGGAGTTCCACTGGTACCTTAACAATAAAAACAATATCCGGTTTGGGTTGAACACCTTATATCATACAATACGTCCAGGCGAAGTGGTGCCTTCTTCTGAATTGTCGAGCATTAACGCATCATATCTCCAAAAAAGATACTCGTGGGAAAACGGTATTTACGCTACCAACACCTGGAAAGCAACAAAAAATCTGAATATCACGTATGGGCTTCGCTTAACCAGTTTCAGCATCCTGGGGGAAGGGGATTTTTTTACATTTGATGAAGCCGGCAATGTAAAAGACACCCTTCATTATAACAGCGGGCAATTTGTCAAAACGTATATCAATCCAGAGCCCAGGGTTGCCATTGGTTACCAATTTAGCCCAACAAGTTCTGTTAAAGCATCGTATGTACGGAATGTGCAAAACCTGCACCTTCTTTCTAATTCTACAACGGCAAGCCCTACCGATAAATGGGTTGCCAGCACCAATGTTATCAAACCGGAAATAGCTGACCAGGTTGCCATTGGATACTATAAGAATTTGTGGGATAATAACTATGAGCTTACCACTGAAGCCTACTATAAATCCATGCAGAACCAAATTGATTATAAAGACGGGGCAAACGTGTTCATCAACTCCGATGCCATTGAATCGCAATTGCTTTTTGGAAAGGGAAGAGCTTATGGATTGGAAATGCAGTTTAAAAAGAGAACCGGTAAACTTACGGGTTGGCTGAGTTATACCCTGTCAAAAACGGAAAAGAAAATAAACGGCATCAATAATAATGAATGGTACAATGCAAGGCAGGACAGAACGCACGATCTTGCGCTGGTACTATCTTACCAACTGAGCAAAAAATGGTCCGTTTCTGCCAATTGGGTTTATTACACCGGTAATGCTGTTACTTTCCCAACAGGAAAATACCAGCTAGACGACCAGGTGGTTTTTTATTATACTGACCGCAACGGATACCGCATGCCCTCGTACCATCGTCTTGACCTGGGCGCCACATGGACGTTAAGGCAACGAAAAAGGTTCTCGTCTGAACTTACTTTCGGTTTATACAATGCCTATGGAAGAGAAAATGCGTATACTATTTCTTTCAGGGAAAGCGAGAATGATCCGACCAAGACAGAAGCGGTGCAACTCGCCTTATTCAAATACATACCTTCTGTATCGTATAATTTTAAATTTTGACCACTATGCGCCATACCACATTGCTGAGTTTTTTCATTTTGTGCACTGCTTTCGTTTCCTGCGAAAAAGTGATTGACATTGACCTTGATGATGCGGAAAAAAAATATGTAGTGGAAGGGGTTGTAACAGATGAAGCAGGCACTGCTTTTGTTTTATTGTCTCAAACAAAAAACTTTAGTGACAATAATAGTTTTGAAGGTGTAAGTAACGCAACCGTAACCATCACAGATGACGAAGGTGTTGTTAGTACATTAAATGAAACTTCTACCGGAAAATATGAAAACGCTTCACTTACCGGAAAAACCGGAAAAACCTATTCACTAAAAGTGTCCATTAACGGAAGTATTTTTGCGGCAACTTCAACTATACCGGGAAAAGTAAATATGGATAGCCTGTTTATATCGGATGATGACCTGTTTGGTGAATCGAGAAAAACAGCTAACGTACAATATACCGATCCCGCGGGGCTTGGGCAAAACTACCGGTTTGTACAGTATGTGAATGGCGTAAAAGAAAAAAGTTTATTCATCCTCAATGACGATTATACAGATGGAAATGAGTCGATCGTTACATTACGAACATTTGGCGATGAGGAGGAAGATGAAATAAAAACGGGTGATATTGTTGAAGTGGATATGCTCTGCATTGACCCTGCGATATATAAATACTGGTATAGCTTTGAATCGGGCGGCGCTTCGGGCGATAACAATTCGGCATCTCCTTCCAACCCTTTGAGCAATATAACGGGAGGTGCTATCGGGTATTTCAGTGCGCATACTATTCAGCGCAAAATGGTAACCGTTCCTTAAACAGCAAATGAAACGTATCATTTACTTATGGTAGCTCAGGGCAAAACCGCTCTGGATGCCGTCGCTGTTCAAAATTGAATTTCCCTCATTGTGTCACATGTGTTTAATTCAATATATTTAATAGGCATTTATCCATATTTTTTCTTACATTTCCGTTAGCATTCATAAAATGTGCCGCATATGATTAAACTTTCTGAAATTAAAAACGGTGATATTGTTAATGCCCGTTTTGAGGAGGTAACGAATACCGGAGAAGTGATACAGGTAGACCGGGAGGAAAAAAAAGCTTTGGTTGCGCATGGCGATCAGGAGTTTTGGTACGATATTGACGATCTGGGTGCCGTGCCGCTTACCATACCGCTGTTGGAAAAGCTTGGCTTTACACGCTCCTCAGATCCAGCGTTAGCTAATGAATCCGTAGCCTATGTTAAGGGACCGTTCATTGTACGGTATCCTGAAAAGGAAAAAAATAACATGTTGCTCACTTACAGGGATGAACATAGAGAAATAAATAGTGATATATATGTGCATCAATTCCAAAATCATTACCTTGGCATGACAAATGTGCCTCTCGGCTTATCTTAGAAAATCAAATACATCGTATTTCCGCCATCTCAAAATGCAGTCCTGCGAAAAAAATCTCTTTTTTTGTTATAATCAACATAATAATCGTATCTTTGCGCACCCAAAAACGGTATGGCAAAACAAACACTCATTAAACAGGACGGAATCATTTTAGAAGCCTTGTCCAACGCAATGTTCAAGGTGAAATTAGAAAATGGACACGAAATCCTGGCAACCATTTCGGGAAAGATGAGAATGCACTATATCCGTATTTTACCGGGAGATAAAGTTGGGGTGGAAATGAGTCCCTACGATTTAAGCAGGGGTAGAATCATTTTTAGGTACAAGTAATATTTATACATAAAACTCATCAAAATGAGAGTAAGAGCATCTATTAAAAAGCGCAGCACGGACTGTAAGATCGTGAGGAGAAAAGGGGTACTATTTGTGATCAACAAAAAAAACCCCCGCTTTAAGCAAAGGCAAGGATAAGAAACCCAACAATTTGAAATTTTAAATTACAATCTATATGGCTCGTATTGCCGGTGTTGATTTACCTAAGAATAAAAGAGGAGAAATAGGACTAACCTATATTTTTGGTATTGGCAGTTCTACTGCAAGGTACATTTTAGACAAGGCTGAAATAAGCTACGATAAAAAAGTACATGAGTGGAATGACGAAGACCTTAATGCGATACGTAATATTATTACCAACGAATTTAAGGTAGAAGGACAATTGCGTTCGGAAGTACAAATGAGCATTAAGCGCTTGCTGGATATAGCCTGCTATCGCGGGTTGCGCCACCGTAAAGGATTGCCTTTGCGCGGACAACGTACACGTACTAATTCCCGTACACGTAAAGGCAAGCGTAAAACAGTTGCCGGTAAAAAGAAAGCAACCAAGAAGTAATACTATAGAATGGTTGCCGGATCCGTTTGCTTCGCGGGGAGGAACCTTCACAGTTTTTTTAACGATTTAAAGATTACCTCGTATTATGGCTAAAGCACAGGGAAACAGCGCAAAAGCGGCTGCTAAAAAAAGAGTGGTAAAAGTAGATGCATACGGTGATGCACATGTAACAGCTAGTTTTAATAACCTTATCGTGAGTTTAACCAACAAAACCGGTCAGGTGATCAGTTGGAGCAGCGCTGGTAAAATGGGTTTTAAAGGATCAAAAAAGAATACTCCATATGCAGCGCAAATGGCTGCCTCCGACGCTGCGAGAGTGGCTGCTGAAGCAGGTTTGAAAAGAGTGGATGTATTTGTGAAAGGACCCGGTGCCGGCCGCGAAAGTGCCATTCGGGCTATTGCTAATAGCGGCATTGAAGTAAACATGATCAAAGATGTTACTCCTTTACCGCACAATGGTTGCCGTCCACCCAAGAAAAGAAGAGTATAACGAAATTGCTGGTTTTTGATTTGCTGATTTCTGATTTGAAAATCCGAAATCAAAAAATTCCAAATCATACATTTATAAACAGGTGTTCGATTGATTTTAGATTTTTACTGATCGCACACCGTAAATAAAAAATCAAATTAATATTATGGCACGTTACACAGGCCCAAAAACAAGAATTTCCCGCATTTTCGGCGAACCTATTCTTGGTAATGGTAAATATCTTACCAAAAACAGTTTTCCTCCAGGTCAGCATGGCAACTCCAAAAAGCGCAAGGCGCCGGGAGAATATGCGCTTCAGCTAAAAGAAAAACAAAAAGCAAAATATACCTACGGATTGCTCGAGCGCCAGTTCCGCAAAACTTTTGAAGAAGCATCGCGTCTGGGTGGCGTAACCGGCGAAAACCTCATTAAGTTGTTGGAAGCCCGCCTGGATAACACCGTATTCCGCCTGGGTGTGGCACCTTCCCGCCCCGCTGCAAGGCAGTTGGTGGCACATAAGCACATCACCGTAAATGACCAGGTGGTTAATATCCCTTCTTACCGTTTAAAAGCCGGAGATGTAATCAGCCTTAAAGATAAAAGCCGGGCTAATACTTCAGTTACCAGCCAGGTACGTGGTAAAAACCCGAAATTTAACTGGTTAGACTGGAATGAAGCAGCGTTAACAGGTACTTATATTGCTCATCCGGAAAGAGAAAGTGTTCCTGAGAACATTAAGGAACAACTTATTGTGGAATTGTATTCCAAATAATAATTCCGCCCCTCCCCATTAGGAGGCAAAAAAGAGTTGATTCCATTATTAAATAGATACCGGAAATCTACCAAGGAACAAGGTATCATAAACTTAAAATTGAAATTTAAATATGGCCATTTTAAATTTCCAGAAGCCGGATAAAATCATTCTTCAAAAAGCGAATGAATTTGAAGCATCTTTTGAATTTCGCCCGTTAGAGCCGGGGTATGGTGTTACCATTGGTAACGCGCTTCGCAGGGTATTATTAAACTCCCTGGAAGGTTATGCGATCATTGGTATTTTCATCGAAGGTGCAGAACATGAGTTTGCTACTCTTCCAGGCGTAACGGAAGACGTTACTGAAATTATCCTTAACCTGAAACAGGTTCGGTTTAAAAAGATACTGGATACAGATATCAGCCAGGAAAAACTCACGCTTTCCATTAAAGGAAAAAGCGAGTTTACCGCGGCAACTATCGGAGAGGCAACCGCTTCGTTTCAGATCATGAACCCCGAGTTATTGATTTGTACACTGGACCCTTCCTCCAAACTTAATATCGAGATAACTATCGGTAAGGGACGCGGTTATGTTCCTTCGGAAGACAATAAGATCAAAGATGCGCCTTTTGGGTACATTCCTACAGACGCCATCTTCACACCCATTAAAAATGTGAAATACGGAATCGAAAACTTTCGTGTGGAGCAAAGAACAGACTATGAAAAGCTGTTAATGGATGTTACAACCGATGGTACTATTCATCCTGAAGAAGCAGTAAAACAGGCTTCCCGTATACTCATTCAACACCTGATGATCATTACTGACGAAAATATTACATTCGACAGTAAAGAAGATAAGAAAGAAGATGTTGTAGACGAGCAGGTATTACAATTGCGTAAAGTGTTGAAAACACCGTTGGAAGACCTGGATTTAAGTGTACGCGCATTCAATTGCCTGAAAGCTGCAAAAATTAACAGCTTAAGTGAATTGGTTCAGTACGAACAGGAAGATCTTATGAAATTCCGCAATTTTGGTCAGAAATCACTGGCTGAAATTGAGCAGGTGTTGGGTGAAAGAAGCCTGCATTTTGGAATGGATCTCGCCAAGTTAGGATTGGATAAAGACGAATTCTAAGCTATCAGGTATCATTGGCAGAGGGGAAATAAAAATTTAAATTAATAAAATCTGTTGCTTAAAGCACAGAGCCGGCCTGTAATTCCCTGACACGGTACAGGAAGGTATTCATAACTCAATTTCAAATTTTTGGTTTGAAATTTCAAATTAAACAGTCATGCGTCACGGAGACAAAATCAACAATCTCAGCAGAACGGCATCGCACAGAAAGGCGCTGTTGAGTAATTTAGCCAATGCCCTGGTAACCCATAAGCGTATCGTAACCACCCTGGCAAAAGCAAAAGCGCTCAGAACCTATATCGAACCGCTTATTACCAAAACCAAGAAAAACGATACCAAAGAGCAGATCATGCACAATCACCGCCTTGTGTACAGTCATTTGCAGAGCAAGGAAACAGTTAAAGAATTGTTTACTGTTATCGCACCAAAAGTGGCAGGCAGGCCTGGCGGGTACACCCGCATTATTAAATTAGGCAAAAGGCTCGGTGATAATGCAGAAACAGCGATGATTGAATTCGTTGATTTCAACGAAGTATATACTAAGGGCACAGAAAAAGCGGCAACTACTACCAAAAGAACCCGCAGGGCAGGCAGCAGCAAGAAGAAGGTTGAAGAAAAAAAGGAAGATATTGCTGATGCAATAACGCCGGAAGCAGAAGGCAAATCTGAAGATACTCCTGAAGCTAACGCGGAAAAAACAGCAGAATAACAACGAAATGTTAATACACTTTTCTAAAAGCAGGATTCTTCAATGATCCTGCTTTTTTTGTTTCTGCACGGTTACTGTGCAGAAATATTTAGGCTAAAAAGGTAGTAATTTATTTTATTTGCAAAAATTTTTATACGGAATGTCTGAATCGCTCACAATGCCTGCAGCACTCTTACTGGAAGATGGAAATGTTTTTTATGGCAAGGCCTTTGGCAAAATTGGAACCGCCACGGGTGAGATTTGCTTTAATACCGGCATGACTGGATACCAGGAGGTGTTTACCGATCCCAGTTATTTTGGGCAAACAGTGATAATGAATGCTGCGCATATCGGAAATTATGGCGTTAAGGCCGCAGATGTAGAAAGCGATTCCGTAAAGATAACCGGGTTAATCGCCCGCAATTTAGAGGAACGCTATAGCCGTTTCCAGGCAGACAAATCACTTCAACAGTACCTGGAAGATCAGCAGGTGGTTGCCATACATGGAATTGATACGAGGGCGCTCGTGACACATATACGCACCTGTGGTGCGATGAACTGCATTATTTCGTCTGAAACAACAGACGTACATGTTTTAAAAGAAAAATTGGACAAAGTTCCATCCATGAATGGGTTGGAACTGGCTTCGGTTGTTTCTACAAAAGAAATTTACGAAATGGGTAATTCAGACTCCCGCATCCGTATAGCCGTATACGATTTTGGAGTAAAGAAAAATATCCTGAATTGCCTTGTGGAAAGAGGAGCTTATGTGAGGGTATACCCGGCAAAAACGCCATTACAGCAAACAGAAGATTTTAATGCGGATGGCTATTTCATCTCGAACGGACCTGGCGACCCGGCGCCAATGGCTTATGCGGTTGACACTGTTAAAAGCATCCTGCAAAAAGGAAAACCCC
This sequence comes from uncultured Terrimonas sp., assembly GCA_964391065.1. Taxonomy (GTDB): domain Bacteria; phylum Bacteroidota; class Bacteroidia; order Chitinophagales; family Chitinophagaceae; genus Agriterribacter. The sequence continues at coordinate 18,350 of CAYMKT010000069.1, forward strand.
TGTTTGGCATTTGCCTGGGGCACCAGTTACTTGCACTGGCTAACGACATACCTACATTTAAAATGCACCATGGTCACCGGGGCTTAAACCACCCCGTAAAAAATATTATTACCGGCCGAAGCGAGATCACCACCCAAAATCATGGCTTTGGAATCGACCCTGAAGCTGTAAAAAAATCGGCATCGGTGGAAATCACCCATGTTAACCTGAACGACGATTCCATTGAAGGGATACGGCTCAGGGATAAATCTGCCTTCTCGGTACAATATCATCCTGAATCAACACCCGGCCCACACGACAGCCGTTATTTGTTTGATGAGTTTATGGGTATGATGAAGGGGTAAGGTGTGGGGTATGAGCTATCAGCCGTCGGCTATCAGGCATGCTAAAAAGAAATAGGTTATTAACGCCATTTCCTATTGTGTTCTAAAAAAAAGACATAATATATACGAATGAAAATTGCAATCATCAATGGTCCCAATTTAAACCTGCTGGGTAAGCGGGAAACGGATATCTATGGCAATATGCCGTTTGAAAAATACTTTGATGAACTGCAAAAGAAATTTCCGCAGGTGAGCCTGTATTATTACCAAAGCAATGTGGAAGGTGAACTGGTTAGCGAATTACAGCGGTTAGGATTCGAATATGATGGCATCATTTTAAATCCGGCTGCATACACACATACTTCTGTTGCCATTGGCGACGCTATTGCGGCCATTAAAACACCCGTTGTGGAAGTACATATTTCCAATGTACATGCAAGGGAAGATTTTCGCAAGCTGTCGCATGTATCGGGCAAATCGGCAGGCAGCATTTTTGGGTTGGGCTTAAAAGGATATGAATTGGCCCTCCAATATTTAATAGAAGGCGGAAAATAA
>CAYMKT010000070.1:0-3827 GCA_964391065.1 uncultured Terrimonas sp.
CAGCTATCAGGTATCAGCAATCAGGTAGTAGGTATCAGGTGTTACTTAATGATAGTATGAATACTCCTTATTTTGCTCAAAGCTGATTGCCGACAACCTCCTTCGAATTTCGGCTTCTGATTTGGCATTCGTATTTTATCCGCCACGGTGGAGAGGGCTGGTTCCTGATGCTTCTTTCATCAATGCAGCAGTTTACAATCAGCTTCTTTTACATCCCTGCTATTGGGTCCTATAAAAATCTTAAAATCTCCGGGTTCAGCAGCATATTTTAACTCACTATTGTAAAATTTAAGATCATCTGTCGAAATTTTGAAATCTACCGTTTTTGATTGCCCGGGAGCCAAACTGATTTTTTGAAATCCTTTTAATTCTTTTACCGGACGTGTAACGCTGCCCACCATATCACGTATATATAACTGCACGGTTTCTTTTCCTGCAACTTTGCCGGTATTGCTAACGGTTACAGAAGCGGTAATAGCCTGACCGGGTTTTAGCGTAGTGCTGCTTAGTGTTAGATTGCTGTATGTAAAAGTAGTATAGCTTAATCCAAAGCCAAAAGGATATAGGGGATCGTTAGACACATCCAGGTAGTTGGAACGGAATTTCTGAAACCATTGTCCCTCAGGCAATGGACGCCCGGTGTTTTTATGATTATAATACAGTGGAATTTGTCCCTCATTCCGCGGGAAGGTTGTGGTGAGTTTTCCCGAAGGGTTAACCTCCCCAAACAATACATCGGCAATGGCATTGCCAGCCTCTGTTCCACCAAACCATACATTTAAAATGGCAGGTACATTTTGCTCTTCCCAGGTTAGCGTTAACGGCCTCCCTGTAAACAAAACCAGCACTACGGGTTTGCCGGTTTTCACCAATGCTTTCAATAATTTTTTTTGCACATCCGGTATATCAATACTTGTACGGCTGGCACTCTCCCCGCTCATCTCCGCTGCCTCACCCAATGCGGCCACAATTACGTCGGATTGAGAGGCAATATCCAATGCTTCATGTAACAATACACTATCGGGTCGTTTATCTCTGCCCAATGATTTTCCAAACATGGTTGCTCTTTGTTCCAGCAAACTATCTTCAGTTAGGTTGGAACCTTTTGCGTATACTATTTTTGCGCTGCTGCCTGCCGCATTTTGCAACCCGGCTAATACAGAAATGGATTTTGAGAAATCGGCAGACACACTCCAGGTACCGGTCATATTTTCTGTGGCGTTGGCAAGCGGTCCGATTAAAGCAACGGTGCCGCTCTTTTTAAGCGGTAACGGAGCGCTTTCCTGTCCTGCCAGGTGCACATTCTTTAATAAAACAAAGCTCTCTGCGGCTATTTGCCTTGCTTCCTTTCGATTGTCCGCCGTAAAAATTTCCCCGGCGGCGCGGTTTTCATCGCAATAGCGGTAAGGATCATCAAATAAGCCCAATTTATATTTTGCCTCAAGAATAAGCCGGCACGCATCGTCAATTGCTTTAAGCGTAATTTTCCCTTCGCTTAGTGATTTTTTCAAGGTGGTTAAGAAACCTTCCCCCACCATGTCCATATCGGTTCCCGCTTTTAATGCTAACACGGAGGATGTTTGTAAATCGCCCATACCATGGTCAATCATTTCATTGATAGCCGTATAGTCTGTTACCACAAAGCCTTTGAAACCCCATTGCCTGCGCAGTAAATCGCTGATCAGCCATTTATTGGCAGTAGCTGGTATGCCGTCAATTTCGTTGAATGAAGTCATGATACTTCCCACACCTGCATCTACAGCGGCCTTATATGGAGGCATATATTCATTGTACATGCGGATGCGGCTCATATCGGTGGTGTTATAATCACGTCCCGCTTCGGCAGCCCCATACAATGCAAAGTGTTTTACACATGCCATTAACGTGTTGTTTTTAGACAGATCATCGCCCTGGTATCCTTTTACCATTGCCCGGGCAATGGCCGAGCCGAGGAAGGGGTCTTCACCGGATCCTTCCGAAATACGCCCCCATCGTGGGTCACGGGCTATATCAACCATGGGTGAAAAAGTCCAGTTTAGTCCGTCCGCAGTGGCTTCTTCGGCAGCAATGCGGGCTGCCCGTTCTATCATGGCCATGTTCCAGGTGCAGGAGATGCCCAAAGGAATGGGAAACATGGTTTTATAGCCATGAATAACGTCCATTCCAAAAAGAATGGGAATTTTTAGCCGGGTTTGAGTAACGGCCAGCTCCTGTGTTTTACGGATACGGCTAACCGAAGCCATACTGAATATGCCACCTACCTCTCCTTTCTTTATTTTATTTTCAACATCTGTACTCACTACAGACCCGGTGGTAGCCTCGCCGCCCGTGACTAAATTTAGCTGCCCTATTTTTTCATCAATCGTCATTTTCTTCATCAGCGCAGCAACATCAGCGTTCATTTTTGACTGTTCTGATGCAGATTGTACCTGGGCTGCAAGAGGCAAACAGGTGAGGCAGGCGATGACAACCGTAATGAGCTTCATAAAATTGAATATATGATGGTTGAAAAATTACAGGTGTACGAAGTTTTGATCCTTATTTCCGGATCATTTCAAATAAGGCGCAATGGCTTTCTGCCAGATCTCATATCCGGTTTTGTTCATGTGGAGCATATCATCAATAAACAATTCTTTTCGCGGCAGCCCATTTTTGTCGAGCATTAAATGATACACATCTATGAATGCTGTGTTTTTCTGTTTTTTCAGAAACTCTTCTATCAGGTAATTGCCGGCATCAATTTTAAACCTTATTTTTTCCCTGCTCGGACTGGGTTTCATGGAAATGAAAACAATGGAGATTTTTGGATATTTAGCCCGGATTAACCCGAACAACGTAATAAATCGTTCTGTTACTGTTTCGGATGAAATCGAATCGCTGCCTGCGAGGTCGTTTTCTCCGCAATACACCACTACCTGTTTAGGAGTATACGGGAAAACAATGTCGTTCACATAACGGATAAGGTCGGGTAATGAAGATCCGCCAAATCCCCGGTTAATAATAGGGTGCTGCGGAAAATATTCCTGCACATCTTTCCAGTTGGTAAAGGAAGAACTGCCTATAAATAATATCGCTTTTTTGGGAGGAGATTTAATACTGTCCTGGCTTTTAAAGCTTTGAATCGCGTGGTAAAAAGGAGGCTCTTGTGCATGTAATGCAAACGAAGCGATGATCAGTACAATAAAGAACGATATTTTTTTCATCTACATCTATTTTTGATTGTTACTCTGCTTTAGCAATTGACGATTTTTCCGAAACGCCGTTTTCATTGATGCTTTCTATGGTAAAATAATATGTTTTTTGCTTATCCATCGTTTTTATCCAATAATCATTTGCATCGTAAACCATAATGCAGGTGTATAGTTTATCCGGCGTTGTTCCATAATAGATATTATACGCATATGCACTACTTACGGGGTTCCACTTCAACCAGGCACTTCGCTTATCCTTTTCCGTTCGTAATACCATGAACTGTTTAACGGCTTCGGGTTTGGTACCATTGCCGTTGCCAAAAACGCGTAGTCCACTAATCGCAAATTTGCCGGTAGGCATATGAATGTTTTCTAATTTTACAAACCGGGCTTCAACGGGTCTTTCCAATTCTACATAGTCATGGGGAACATCTTTGCTATTATTGTTTTTGTCAACCAGTAACCTCCATTTTTTTCCGTCAACAGAATAATACATTTTGTATTGGTGGAATACTCCAACAGATTTACCAAGGAATGCGCTATCCACGTCCTGGTCGGCGTAGTTAACCTGTATTGCGCGTATGGTGGAAAGATTGCCTAAGTCTGTTTGAATCCATTCCCCCTTGCTGCCGGTAG
>CAYMKT010000070.1:3927-13604 GCA_964391065.1 uncultured Terrimonas sp.
ATGGTGGAAAGATTGCCTAAGTCTGTTTGAATCCATTCCCCCTTGCTGCCGGTAGCTGCACTCCAGTATGTTTTTATGTTTTCATCAACGGCGTTGTTAGCATGAAAACCACCAAGTGTAGAAGACACCACTACCGGTTTTTTATAATTCAGCAACATCCAGTTGGTAAAACTGCCTTCCAGGTTTTTTTCTGATGCCGGTGATGGTAAATAATATGGATAATCACCGAATGAAGTATTGCAGTACATTACATCGTCTTTGTCGAACCCCGCCGGCCAAATACCCAGTCTTCTTTCAAAATTATTTTTTACGCCAATAACGATGGTTGAAACGTGCCAGTAATTGTTATTGTTATCCTGGAAGGTGCTGCCATGACCGGCGCCCCTTGCAAACCCACCTGGCTTATAACTAAAAGGGTCCGATTGCGGCGTAAAGGGACCCAGGGCATTATCGCCTACTACAACGCCGTCGGCATAACCGCTGAACTCGGTTCCGGGCGCTCCATATTGCAGGTAATATTTGCCGTTGTGTTTGGTCATATGCGCCCCTTCCATAAACGGGTCGAGAAAAGTATTGTCGAGATATTCGCCAAAACGCTGCCAGCCATAACGCCAGGGTTGCAGCAGGTACATTTCTTTTCTTGTGCCGATGGGCTCAAGGGTTGCCCGGTTTAATTCTACTCCATATAAGGGATAGGTATTGCTGCTGCCATTGTACATGTAAAACCTGCCATTGTCATCAGTAAAAAAATCAGGGTCCCAGCCGCCGATAGCAAAGGAATCTACCAGGGGTTTCCATTCATTTGCCTTAGGGTTTGTGCTCATCCAAATGGTGAAAGTGCTGCTATAGGTTGAGCCAAATACCAGCATGGTATCACCCACTATTCCAACAGCCGGCGCGCAAAGTTCATCGTATACGCCGGCATTCCATGGACGAAGGAATTTTTTGGCAATAAAATTCCAGTTCAGCATATCATTGCTCCACCAATACCCCCATTGGTTGGTGCTGAAAAGGTAAAAATCTCCTTTGTAATTTACGATTACAGGATCAGCAGTTGCACGATGTCTCCCCCACTCGCTGAAATTGGGAATAGGTGTATAGCCATAGTCGATATTAATGGGGTTGCAGTAAGTGCGCTGTTGTGCTTCTGAAAACGCAGATAGCATGCACACCAGCCACAGGGATAGCAATAACCTTTTCATTTTTTTAAAGTTTAGTTCAAGGGGGCATTGATTCAATATCTGCTCTAAAGCTGGTTAACTTTGCAAACTATCCTCCTTTACATCCGAATATTTATTCCTTCTTGCTGCCATCCATTGTTCTACGCTCCATTTGCAGGGACCAGAAAAAACGAAGACCATTCCAAGCAATACAAATAAAAAAGGGTGCTGATCCTGGTACCAAAATTTTCCATTGCCTATAAAAAAAGTGATATATAGCATTGTAAATACAAGTATGAGCGCAGCTATCCTTGTAAATAGTCCAACCGTTAGCATAATTCCTGCCGTCAATTCAGTAGCCTTACCGAGGTATACAAACAGCGCCGGAGAAGGCAATTTTTTGAATGAGTCCCAGGTGGTATATTCTTTCATTATTGCGGCATCAAAAATTTCCCAACCATGATACATCATCAGTAATCCTACAATAATCCTGATGATGGCGAGTCCGCTCATTAATGCAACCGGGTGTGGCGAAAGCAGTTTATACATGGCAAAGCTTTTAAAGAAAAATTAGACAACCGGCCACTTAAACGATGACTGTAAAGCTATTCTTTTCCCATTTTGGCCCGAATCCCTTGCCGCCTCAATAATTTCCAGCACATGCAGGGCATGTTCGGCAGTAATCAATGGTTCTTTCCCTGTGACTAATGATTCGGCGACTACACTTCCCCCCTGTTGCCACACATATGTTCCGGGATCAGGCACATGCCTAACCGGTGGCTCAGTAAAAGAGGTAGCGAGGTCAACCCCAAAGGGCGCCCAGTCATAACCAACCAGCCCCATATTGCCCTGTGTTCCCCATATCGTGATGGTATGGTTTTGCTGACCCGTTCCTTCGTGTCCGTAAGGATCAAAATAATTGAACCCGCATTGAACATGGGAGAGCACGCCTTCACCATGATCCATCAAAAGCATAGTATTGTCTTCGGCTTCTACTTTAATTTTTCCTTTGTTATCAACAGTCCTTTCCGGCGTTACGATGCTTGTCATTGCCACAACGTGCTTAGCGGGGCCAAGCAGGCCGGTAAGCGTAGCGATGTTATACACACCGAGGTCAGGCAGACTGCCACCACCCTTTTCGTAGAAAAAAGCAGACCATGTTGGTCCCAGGTGCCCGTAATGTGCATGCGCGCCGGATACTTTTCCCAGTTTACCTTCGCGGATAGCTTTAGACATGAATGCAAACTGGGGACTATTTACTACGGCGGGAGCGCCCCATATGCGCAATTGCTTTGTTTTTGCCAGGTCAAGTAATTCCTTTCCTTCCTTATAGGTATTAGCCATTGGTTTTTCACTCCATACATGCTTTCCGGCAAGCAATGCTATTTTGTTCAACCGGCCGTGTTCCTGCATATCAGTCAACGTTAGCATAAGCTCAAAGGGAGCGCCTGTCATGAGTTGATCAATATGCGGATAGTGATGGGGCACATTAAATTCTGCCGCTCTTTTTTTTGCGCGGTCATATACAATATCACAGGTACTTACCAATTCTACAAAAGGCGATTTTGCCAAATGTGGGAAATAAACACCCGATACACTTCCGCACCCGATAACCGCGACTTTGATTTTTTTGTCTGGCCGGGCAAATGCAAATCCTTCCAAAGACGACATGAGGAATGAAACTCCCGTTACGGCTGTATATTGAAGAAAACTGCGACGTGGAATATTATTCATGACAATCGTTTTAATTATGAAATATGTTGTTTTTTATGAGACCTTGATGTATGCATATAAAGTACTGCATGGAGAAGCTTCCCGAAAGGCAATGAGCCCCGCACAATCTTTTATTCCCTTCCCGCCATTTCTTTCTCCGTTGAAACTTTTAGCGATGTGCTTTCAAATCCAAGCTTCTTTAACCCGTGTTGTATTTCGGGGCAGCCCATAAATAATTTCCAAAGCAAACCGCTCCTGTAATTTTCAATCATTACTATGATCGGCCCCTGGTCGATTGCCAGGTGACTTTTGGCGTACCAGTTTTGCGTTTCATTAAACGCATCCACAAATCCGTATTCGCTCCATAGCTTATCGCCCAGGTCGTAATAAAAATGTTTAAGCGCTTTCATGGAATGATCGGGGGTATAGGGAAAGGCAGAAAGTGCGGCAGTTGGTGTAATAGTACCAAAGTCGTTTGTGGGTGAAAAGGCATTATAGCCATTGTACGTATCGCTCGCCGTTAATCCCCAGCAGTTTTCGCCATAGCCTGTAAATTTTTTGGGATTATCTACGCAGTAGGAATAGTTAATTAGCGTGTGGTTTTGATTTTGTTGCCAGTAGTTGGCATAGCGATCTTTCAATCCGCGCGGATCAAGGCCCAGGAAGGAGTAGTGGGAAAAGAAAAGCGGCCCTCCGTAATCAAAGCCTAAAGGCAGTTCGATATCATAGAATTTTTTTCCGTTCCTGAAAAAATCACTTTGCGCCCATCCGCGATGATAAACCGCGCTGCTCACCGGATACCTTTCACCACTGGCCGCCAGTACATACATAATCAGGCATTCATTAAAACCACGCACAGCAAAATTCATTGCCCATCCATTGTTAGGGCTCCAGTGCCAGTACAGCACTTCCCTGCCGTCTCGCGTGAACCAGTCCCATTCAACATCATTCCATAACCAGTTGATGCGGTTACGCAATTCGTTTTCAACTGCGTTATCCAGGTTAAAATATTGTCTTACGCAAAGCAAGCCCTGAAATAAAAAAGAAGACTCTACCAGGTCGGCACCATCATCTTTTCGGCTAAAAGGAATGGTGATGCCTGTGGCGCCATTAAGCCAATGCGGAAACACGCCGTGATAAGCATTGGCCTTCGATAAAAATTTTACCATTTTCAGTAAAAATTTTGCAGCCGTATCACGCTCAATCCATTTTCGTTCAGCGGCAACAATCACACACATTACGCCAAAACCCGTACCACCGGTTGTTACCACCTCGTTGCCGTAGTCATAGGCCTCATTGCTTCTTTCTCTTGCCATGCCACTCACCGGGTGGGCAAAATCCCAGAAATACCGGAATGTTTGTTTTTGCACGAGATCGAGCAAGGCAGAGTCGGAAAGGTTTTTAGGACGGTTTTCGGGATGGAAGCGTTCCTGTGCCTGTTTTTTTTGCGCGTCAACCGTGATATTGATGAACAGCAATAAAAAAAGCAGGGCAATGTTTCGTTTCATCATTATCGTTGTGTTTTATTCGTTTCCTGCTATCAAAGCATATTCCCGTTTCCTGTTTGTGCTTCTGTTGTATTCTAATATCCTTCCATGTAAGCGCCTTTACTTTTTGATTTGAGTTTCTTTCATAGAACTCAACAGCTTTTTTGCCTGTTCGGGATATATTTTTATCAAATGGGAACGGAATGTAGCAGCGATTTTTTTATTAGACGACTGATCAGTAAATACAACCGTTTTAGATTCGTTTACCGGCATGTGGCAATCAATACAATTGTCGGATAATACCATACCAGGCTCACTGTTAAATGTACAAAAATTTGAGTGCTCTTTATTGTGACAACTCATGCATCGCGCTGAATATAAAGGAATATTTCCAGCCTCATTTTTATGTGTAATATGACAACTATTACAGGTTAAATCGCTCTGCACAAAGCATTGGCTTGAAGCAAGCAGGCCGTATTGATTGCCGTGAACATCGATACTTTCAGCATCGGAAGCCACCGTGTTGTAGATGAAGTAATCCGTTAGTCTGTCGCCCGGCTCAAAAGAAAAAACAGGTTGTTTGTTGTTTAAACGGCCGCCATGGCACAACGCGCACATATCAAGTTTTTGCTGCCTGGTAAATGTTGCCGGATTAATGATATACTTTCCGGTGGTATCTGCAGGGTTATCTGTATAAAAGTTAACATGTTCTTTCCCTGGTCCGTGGCACCGCTCACAATCCACCCCAAATATGATCTGGTTTTTAGAAAAGCCCTCCAATTCAACATTTGCAGCCGTATTTTTTTGGGCATAGGTACTATGGCATTCCAGGCAGCGGGCCGTAATCGGGCGATCGTAGATAACACGCCCGGGATAGCCTGGATTATTTGCCCAGGTATTAATAATCGTAAAATAGGATACCGGTAATTGAAACAAATGATCGTTCGCCCAAAATAAATAAGTTTGTCCGCTTTTACCTGAACCTATCACAATATCAAAAGCTTCGCTTCTTTTTATTTTACCATCAATATATTCAACCTGGTAATGTCCGCTATCTTTTTCCTCCATACGTACTTCATCATGTGCATTAAAAGCAACGGTGTTTTTGCCTTTTTCAAAACTTCCTTTTATATATTTTCCCGATGCAGGTTTTGAAGTTTGATAGTGCGAGGTATGTATGAAGTCCTGATAAATATCCTGGTGGCATCCGGCGCAGGACGCCGAACCGGCGAAGGCTTTTCCTTTTGCATTTTTAACAATACCCGTTTCCGGCTTTGTTCTGTTGATGCACTCTGTAAACAGCAATACAAAAAAAATAATGCAGCCAAACGCAATCGTAAAACGCGGGTATATTTTAACCCATGTAATCATACGACAATAATGATTTATGTTAAGAAGGCCAGCTTCTTCAAAAATCCGGGCCATGTATATGAACAGCTTCACCGGCCCGAACTGCCTATTTCAAAAAAACAATACCCATATTATTCCGGCACAATGCCAACATTTTTTTCCCTTCACCAATGGTGATCCACTTCATATCTCTTATCTCGCCTTCTATGCCGGGTAATAAGTGCCGGAGCGAGTTTCCATCAACCGAAAATTGAGTAGGGAGTAATGCATCATATCTTCCTTCATAGGGAACAACTCCATAGAAGTTTCCTCCCGCTATATAGTTGCTTTTTGCAGGCGCCGCAGCAAAAGCCATTACCGGCGCCAGTTGAAGTTCTCCGGGTAAATCCTGCCTGCTGAAGTTTCCTTTACCATCATTCGTGAAACAGGAAGAACCCAGGACTTCTGCCTGAAGCTCAGTATAATCGTTAAAAAGATCATAGAACATATATTGAATGGTTTTACCTGCCACTTCACCGTATTTCAGGTATGCCTTTTTTAAAACCGGCAATGGCCTTTCCAATTCATCTTTGGCTAAAAAAGTATATTCTTTACCGTCCACGGTATAGGCCATCACCTGTTCTATTTTGCCGTTTTTATCGAAATCTTTTACATACAGTTTCAAAGGGCCGTTTTTTCCCGCCCATAGTTTGGTATTATGCCCCCAGTTGCCTGCCAGGATATCTGTATATCCATCCCCGTTAACATCGGTTGCGAGAATCGTTTGCCATAAGCCGGTTGAATGAGGTATAGTGGTCTTTTCAAATTTTCCGGATTTATTGATATAGATGGTCATGGGCATCCATTCGCCTGTAACAAGGAGATCATCATAACCATCGTTGTTAATATCCGAGAAAGCCGAGGAGGTTACAATACCGAGGTTGTTCAATTGAATAATGTCATTTCCTGCTACTGAGAATAAACCCTTACCATCATTGATGAGCAAATAAGAAGTTTGAGGAATTCCATAGGCCCTTGCATCTGCCAAACCGCCCACAAATATGTCCTTGTCGCCATCGTTATCAACGTCGCTAACGGATACGCAGGATTTGTTTTGAAAAATGGGTGGTATTGAATGCGTGGATTTAGAGAAATTTCCTTTGCCGTCATTCAGGTATAGCCGGTCCGGCAAAAAATTATCGTTGCCGTATAGTTCGTTGCCACCGCTTACTACATACAAGTCGGGAAATCCATCGCCGTTGGCATCAAAAAACGCTGCATCCACGTCTTCATACATCAGGTCTTTTGCAAATAATGCCGTATCGGAAGCAATAAATGCTTCACCGGGTTGTTGCAGCATCAAAGCGCCAGGCTGGAGGCGGGCTCCGCAAATGTAAAAATCATCCAGTCCGTCTCCGTTTACATCAGCTACCGCCATTTTGGGGCCGCGGGTACTTTGTTCGTGCGGGATGAGGTATTGCCAGTTAAAATCGAGAAAGTTATTTTCCTTGTGTGTCCAGTTACATTTTACCTCGCCGGTTATATCGGTATACAATTGTTTTTGCGGTGGGAACCATTCACCATAGTCGAATGAATCAACCGCATCCTTTTGTGAAACGGTTATTTGTTTGTTGACCGATACATTTTTAAGTAGCTGGTATTTTTGATCTTCCCATACTATCAGCAGGCTGTCCACTACAGTTGCGGAATCCAGCCCGAAATGAAGCCTTGTGTCGCAGGATGATTGAAACCCCCGGGTTAGCATTAGCTGCTGGTACTGTAAGCTGCCATTTTGAAACAGGTATGCTTTAGCGCCAATGCCGGTAGTGTTCATCCCGCTGCCGTTGAACGCAATAGAGAGGTAGTTCCTGGCGGGAGCATTATTCTGCAATACAATTGCCGGCGAATTGATGCAATTTATCACGAGGTCTAACTTGCCATCGTTGTTGAGGTCGGCATAGGCCGCTCCATTGTAATATCCCTTTTTTAATTCGTTTATTCCCCAGTCCTTACTCATATCTCTGAATAAAAGTTTGCCGTCGCCTTTATATAAAAAAGGCAGAGAGGCGCCATCGGGCATGCTGTTAATCGCCTCTTCATCAAATTGATCCGTTTTGTCCATACCCCTGAACTTCAGATCGGACGCGTACTTCACATAGTCGAGATCTACGGGACGTTTTACTAAGCCGCTTGACACGAATAAATCTTTTTTTCCATCGTTATCAAAATCTGCGAAGAGCGGCGCCCAACTCCAGTCTGTGGCAGCTATACCACTTAACAATGCGGTTTCGCTGAAACTTACTCCATTGCCATTATTCCGGTGAAGGCAGTTTTTAGAAAATTGTTGCTGGTATCCATTCAACTCCAGCTTTAATTTATAAATGTCGAGGTTTTCATCGCTGCCATAGGTTTTAAGCGTCTTTTCATCGGGCGGCAACATATCTACGGTAACCAGGTCAAGCTGTCCATCGTTGTTATAGTCGGCAATATCATTTCCCATGCTGAAGCGGCTGTAGTGCTTAAAATGGTTTGCCCCGGCTTCGGTAAAAGATCCGTCTTTATTATTTACATAATAATAATCGTTTTCATGAAAATCGTTGCCTATGTATATATCATCCCAGCCATCATTATTCAAATCAGCAATAGCCAGTCCGAGCCCATATCCAAGACTGCTTTGATAAATGCCCGCTTCAGCCGAAACATCGGTGAATGTGTGTGCAGCCGTATTCATGTCGTTACGATACAACCTGTCGCCCGACAGGGAATCGTACCTGTTGCGTTTACTGGTGTCCGTAATATTCGCGTGTGGATTGTGGGATTGGTTCAGGATATAACAATCCAGGTCGCCGTCGTGATCGTAGTCAAAAAAGGCTGTTTGAGTGGTGAAGCATGAAACATCCAAACCATACATTGCGGCGCTTTCAGTGAAACTATTGTTTTTATTGTTTATAAAAAGTTCATTGCGACCTTTTAGTCCATACCTGTTTGAAACAGAGGAAACATATATATCCAGCCATCCATCGCCGTTCACATCTGCCATTGTTACCCCCGTGCACCAATCAGAACTGCCGCCTACGCCGGCTTTATCTGTGATATCTTCAAATGTGAAATCGCCTTTGTTCAGGTATAATTTATTTGCTCCTTTATTATTTGCCGTAAAATAAATATCAGGTAAGCCATCATTGTTAATATCGCCGGTAGCTACACCACCACCGTTATAATAGTATAGATAGTACAGGATGTTGAACAGGTGATGCTTTTCGAGCGTATTGGTAAAAAGAATATTGGTTTTTGAGGAAGGTAGACTTGTAAAAAGCGGTTCTTTTTTTTGATGGCAAGACATAGTAAACAGCAACAAAAATGAACTCAAAAACAACTTCGATTTACCCGATATCATGGCTAATGTTTTACTTAAGGCAACAGCCAATATTTTCTAAGTGTTTACAATAAGATCAAGAGGGTTGCAGGTACATCTGCAACCCTCTGGTCCTGACACCCCTGTTATTTATTTTTACATCTTGCCGGCGAATAATGCCGATATTTCCGAGGCGGAAAGTACAACGCCATATAACCTGAACTGATCTATAGCGCCGCCAAAATTACCCATCCAGCTATCGGGTGTTTTACCCACGGCATAGTGCCCGGGTCCACCCACTACTACACCTGCGCTGGATGAAAGATCAACAACTCCGCCGTTATTGTTAAATTTTCCAAAACCGTCGGGTAAGCCCGTTATCGGTGCACCATCTAAATAAGAGATAAGCGTTGAATTGGTTTCGTCGTACGAAAATGCCAGGTGATGCCATTGCCCATCGAGCACCCTGGGTATTCTTTTTTCGCCTATAAATTCAAACCACTGATCGTTTAAATAAAACTTGGCGGCGGCAGAATCTTTGCTGCTCGGGTTATTGGCATCTTCAAACAGCAGAAAGATGTCCATACTTGTCCAGATATCTGTTGTGGTAGACAACCCAAATGCAAAGGCGGT
>CAYMKT010000070.1:13704-19057 GCA_964391065.1 uncultured Terrimonas sp.
TGGCCCGCCGGGGGGATTGGTATCTTTAGGATAATCGCCTAATGGCGGGCGTTCCATTTTTTGGCAGCTTGCAAGCACCAGGCTGGCCGCCAACAAAAGCAGGGTGTTTTTTGTTGTTTTATTATTGAAGTACATAGTCAAATTTTTTTAGTGAAACGATGCATACACCCCCAAACAACCACTTCGATAACAGGGGTATAATTTTTTACCATTCAGGATTTTGCACCAATACACCGCCTGATAAATCAATTGCCTTTTGCGGTATGGGATAATACCTGCAGCGATTGGTGTAGCCTAACCCGCCAAGTGCCGACAAGGCATCATTCCATCTTACAAGATCGTAAAAGCGATATCCCTCCATCGCAAATTCGAATCGTCGTTCATTTTTGATGGCGGTGCGCATTTGCGACTGGCTCACGAAGGTAATTTTGGGTACAATCGTTCGCGCGGGTCCCAGGTTGCCACTGGCACGGTTCCGGATCAGTTCAAGGTTTTGCTCCGCGGTAACGCCGTCTCCCATTTCATTGGCGGCTTCTGCCAGCATTAATAGTACATCTGCATAACGTATTATCCGGTGGTTAATCCATTCTGCTGCTCCGTTTGCCCTGATAAACCCTGTGAATTGCCGCATGGCAGGATCCGAATACACTTTTTTATTCCAGTATTTCTGAGCCAGTCCGCCCGTGCCGTCGGGGTTTGTATATGGCGGAAGCGTGGCGCCATAACCGCCCTGGTCGGGTCCGCCATCATATTCCCCGGAATAAAGAATGGTTTGCCGTTTTCTTGGGTCCGCTTCATCCCATGCGTCTACCAGGTTTTGGGTGGGCGTATTCCAACCCCATCCAAGATTCCAATCGTTGGTAGCTCCATTTTGGCGCACATTTTGGCAGGTTCCCCAACCCGAACCGTTGTTCACTTTGCCATTGCTTTGTCCGTTGGCGCCCACATCTGCCTGCATTTCAAATATAGATTCCGGGCCGTTTTTACCGGCTCCGGCCAATCCGTCTTTCCAGATATCTGTAAACTTGGGACTCAGCATATAGGCTCCGGAAGCAATTACTTCATTGCAAAGGGCCACCACCCGTGTCCAGTTTTCTCTAAACAGGTAGGTTTGTGCCCATAAAGTGTTGGCGGCGCCTCTTGTCAGCCTCCCGGCATATCCAGGGCCATATTCCGCAGCGTTTACCGGTAGGTAATTGGCCGCAACCTGGAGGTTGGAATCAATAAAATCATAAATAACCGAGGCGGGTGATTTAGGTTTAATGCCATCTGTTGGGTTAATGATTTTGTTTTGAATCAATGGCACATCACCATAGGTTTTCACCAGCTCAAAATAGGCATATGCTCTGAAGAAACAGGCCTCACCCACATTTCGTAAAGAAGCCGGATCCGACACGTCTAATGAATCTGCCGTATACAAAGCGTCATTGGCGGCATTTATCATCGTGTAGCGGTCGTTCCAGTAGGTATTGGGGGCCCAATCGTCTTTAGAATACTGAAAGGTTTCAAATTCCGTGTTTATCTCTTTTCCATCACTGGCATCACTCCCTTTTTGGGCATCGTCATCACGGATGCTATGAAAATCGAGAAAGGGTAAGGTAGAAAAGCCCGCGTACGTTCTGAGTATATTGTACATTCCCAGCACCTGCCCTTCGAGCGCGCCCTGGTTTAAATCATCAAGGGTAGATTGTAAGGGTTTGCGATCCAGGAACTTACTACATCCCGCTATAGAAATGATCACCGGTATGACCAGCATCAACCCCCAACTTAATATTTTACTTTTTTTCATGTCAGTAATTTTAATAGTTAAAAGGTCACATTCAGCCCTATGGTACTTACCCTCGGTATGGCTCCGCCCGCATTATCGTAGCCAAAGGCTGTTGCATCTCCTCCAAATTCTGCTGTATAACCCAGGTTGTTTTTCCATGTTTTCAGGTTTTGGATATTAATATATAACCGGAGGTCCTTCATTTTCCATCTTGATACCAGGTCTCTCGAAAAGCTATAGGCCAATTGAACATTTCGGATTCTGAAGTAGCTGCCGTCTTCAATATTATAGGTGGAACCGTTGTAGTTGATTCTGTCGCCCTGGCTTATGATTGGTGTCCAGTTGGAAGTTCCCTCACCATGCCATCTTTCCAATTTTTCAGTAGGATAATTCACCCGTTGAAAAGGCGATTCCAGTGATCCCCAGGTTCTGAAAACCTCGTTTCCATAAACGCCGATTAAATCAATTCCGAGACTCAGTCCTTTATAGGTGAGATTGATAAAAGTGCCATACATGAAGTCGGGTGTAGGATTTCCAATAAAAGTTCGGTCATCGGATGTTATTTTTCCATCCGGACCCTTTCCATCGGGGCCGTTGATATCCTTAAACTTCAGGTCACCGGGACGATATGCGCCCACTGAAGAAGCGTTGGGCGAAGCCAGGATATCGGCATACGACTGGTAAATGCCGTCCACTACATATCCGTAAAAGGAACCGATCGGATGCCCGGGCTCTGTTCTGCTTTCGGCGCTGCCGTTGTTTTGAAAACTCCTGATCAATACGCCTGCCGGAATATCTGATGCGAGGCTGAGCACCTTGTTTTTCATGAAAGTAATATTGCCTCCCACGGATAGCCGGAAATCTTTTTCGAAATCCTGGTCCCAACTGGCCACAAATTCCTGTCCCCAGTTTTTTAAACTTCCGCCGTTAATCAGTTCATTCCTTAATCCAATCGCTGATCTGTCTACATAGGTCATTAAGTCTTTTGTAGTTCTGTCGTAATAGTTCGCCTCAAAATGAAGGCGGTGCTGAAAGGCGTTCAACTCTATACCTATTTCCTTGGCAGAAACAGTTTCCCATTTCAAATCGGGGTTTTGTATGTATTCCTGAACCGCGGCCGTATATACATTGGTGCCAAACACTGCATTGGTGCCTGAGGTTAGGTTGGGATAAAAAGGATAATTCAGTGGTGTGCCATCCAACTTCGACGCTGTTTGGTTTCCGAGCACACCAATTGACGCTTTCAATTTCAGGTAATCAAAAATTTGCTGGTCCTGCATAAAATTTTCGTTCGAAATTTCCCAGGCGGCACCCAAAGCCCAGAATTGTTGATCCCTGTTTTTTGGGGGTAAACGGGAAGAAGCATCATTTCTGAAAGAAGCATTCAGGAAATATTTTCCCTGATAATTGTATAAGGCCCTGGCCAGGTACGATACCGTACTATATTCATTTTGAGCGGAGGTAGTGGAAGTGGTGGATGGGTCTTCAAAACCATTAGACATGTACCAGAATCTTTTATCGTCGGGAATAGGTACGCCGGTAGGTCCGGTGTTTTGGCTCACCCTGCCGGTTCTTTGAAACACGCCGGAATAATAAGTGGTAAACCCGCCGGTTACCGTTAAGCCATGATCACCAAAATCATTCTTGTAGGTAAGCACCTGGTCTTGCTGGAATTTTCTATAGGTATCATCGTTTTCCTGTACGCTGGTGGTTTGGCTGTATAAGTAGGGTGTATTATCTTTTGGGTTATAAGCGTAATAGAGCGGCGTGTATTGGCGTTTGTTTACGTTGCTTATATCGGCATAAAAAGTTGACCGGATGGTGAAGTGTTTGAGAAAATTAATTTCGCCATATACGCTTCCAACATTCCGGTATTCGATATTAATGGTATTATCCCACTCATTTTCTACTCTCAGTAAAGGGTTTACTACACCGGAAGATTGAAGCCCCACATCCAGTCCGGAATAGATATCCATATTCAGGCTATCGGTACCGTACGGGTCCTTTACGAAAAACTGTTGTGTGCCCGAAGACACCTGGGGAATGACTTTCCTGGCATCATCTAAAACGGTGGTAGCATCAAATGGATTATCCTGCCGGAAAGAATTTAAAACAACTCCGATTTTAATATTCTTGGTTATCCTGAGTTCATCACTCAACGACAACGACATTTTTTGTAACCTTTCGTGCCTGATGATGCCCTCATCAAAAAGATATCCCAATCCAATATTGAACCTGTTTTTTTCGGAACTACCGGAAATGCTCAGGTTGTTGTTGCTGAAATGTCCTGTACGGGTAACAGCATCTATCCAGTCGGTATTAGCCGTTAAACCTGTATAATCAAACGGATCGGTAACTCCATTGTTGGCCCGTTCTTCGGCAAAAAGCATTTTAAATTCTTCTGCATTGGCTAACTGGATTTTATCAACCAGTTTTTTATTTCCGTAACTGGTATTAAAATTAACAATGGTTTGGCCCGACTTCGCTTTTTTGGTGGTGATGGCAATTACGCCGGTAGCGCCCCTTACACCAAAAATAGCCAGTGACGAGGGGTCCTTTAAAATTTCAATAGATTCAATGTCGTTTGGATTGAGGTAGTCTATATTGTCGTTAAAAATGCCATCCACTACATATAATGGATGCACTTGTCCGATACTTACTGTTCCCCGTATGCGGATATCGGGCGCGGCGCCGGGGGTGCCATTGTTAACTACTGATAAACCTGCTACCTTACCCTGTAAAGAGGAAACGGGGTTGGTATTGGGTTTATCAGCCACTTCTTTTCCCGAAATCTTTACGATAGAACCGGTAAGGTCTCTTTTGCTGGCGGTACCATAACCAATAACAACCACTTCATTCAATTGTTCCGCAGCCGATGGCTCAAGGTAGATGTCGATAGTTGTTTGGTCATTTACGGCCACCTCCTGTGATTTATAACCTATTGAAGAAATAACAAGCGTACTTTTTTCGGGTGCCGTAATAGAGAAATTTCCGGTGGCGTCGGTTGTTACCCCTTTGTTAGTGCCTTTAATTGTAATGGAAACACCCGGCAAACCATTGCCCTCGATGTCGCTCACTTTTCCCGTTATGGTAATATCCTGGAGTAGCTTTTCGTTTTCACGAATCACGATGAGGTTATCTTCCAGCAAATTATACAAAAGCCCCGTTCCCGAAAGAAGTTTGGTGAGTACGTCTGTAATGGGGGCTTCCTTTGCATTAATGGATATTTTTCGTTTTATTTCTTTAAGGTTGCTGTTGTACACAAAACGGTAATACCCTTGTTGTTCAATACTGTTCAGTATTTTATTGATAGCCATGTTATTCGCTGTCAACGTAACTTTTTCCTGCGCTTTTACTTTGGCCATTGCCTGGCAAACATTCAGCACCAGTAGTACAACAGTAAGCTTCATCACGGTCAGTACTTTTAAATAAGCAGTTGGTAAATGGCCATCATTCCACAGCCGTATTTTTTTCATATATTTATCGTTAAAGGTGAATAAAAATAAAACTTGCGTCTTCCGTTTGATCCCGTGAGCCAAGTTTTGTTTTACCTGTGCGGGAAATGCTACAACATTTCCCGTTTTT
>CAYMKT010000071.1:0-5029 GCA_964391065.1 uncultured Terrimonas sp.
AACTTCCTTAATCCCGTCTCGCCACCGAACTGGCGCCACTGCTTTTGATGTTGCGGGTGATGCCTTCGCCCTTGTAATAAATATCGCTGGCGCCGCTGGCGTTGGCCGTAAGCTCTTTAGTAACGGTGATCTGTATATCGCTGGCGCCGCTGGCCGATGCCTCGCAATATTCTGTAACCAAATCATAGCCCTTTACGTCGCTGGCGCCGCTGACGGATATTTTTACATTCTGAGCCCTCCCACTGATCCTGGCATCGGAACTGCCGCTCTGGTCGAGTACCAACTGGTTTACATCAACCGCTCCTTTAAAATCGCTGGAGCCGGATATGGATATTTTTAACGCATCGGTTTTCATCACGCCGTTCACAAATACATCCGAAGCACCAGCAGCCGTTAACTTTTGAATGGTTTTGAAAGAAACATAAGCTTTCAGCTTTTTGTCGCCACTGTTCCATTGCAGCCCCTTGTCGTTGTAGTAAATTTTGAGTTCCCCATTCTTCACTTCTGTAATAATCCTGTCGCGGTATTTAACATCGGAGGCGCTAACCACCACCACTTCTTCATCGCTCTGCGACAAATACAGGTCTACAGATCCTGACACTGAAATGGCCTGATAAGATTCGGTCAATGACCTGGGTTGCGCATTTTTATCGTTCACGAAAATTTTTTCATCCTGTGCCATGATGCTTGTCGCTATTACAAGGCTGAGCGCAAAAAATAGTAATTTCTTCATTGGAAAATAATTAATGCATTAAATATCAACTCCCGGAAAACGTATAGGTTTTAAAGGAGGTTTCGCTTTTTTTGACTGCACAACCATCCGTTGTTTAAACCTTCTTTTCCAGGATTAAAGTTAAGACCGGTTTTGTACAGTTGTAATACGACTGTGCAACACAAAAGTTACAGAATTTGGAAAATATTATGAATCTCCGTTAACTTTGCGGCACAAACCGTGGTTAAAATATTTTTAACCTCAGAGATTCCCGGGGTGTTTTGTTCTGCCGGTGGCTGAACAAGACTGAGATTAGACCCGTAGAACCTGATCAGGGTAATGCCTGCGCAGGGAAGGATGAGTCCTCACATCTCTCCTTTCCTGTTTTTGTAAACCCGGCCAAGGACCAGTGAGTGCAGAAAAAAACAATATGCACGTCTGAAGCCGACAACAAAAACAGAATTGAAAAAATTATTTTCTTTGGCCACTATGCTGGCCGGCTTTTTGGCGGCATCCGCCCAGTACAGCATTAACGGGATTTTGGTAGAAAAAGAATCGAAACAACCCATTCCAAATGCTTCGGTAACATTGTCCAATAACCAATCTGTTATTTCGGATGAAAAAGGGAATTTCCATTTTAGCAATGTAAAAAATGGTGTTTACACACTGACCGTCAGTTCCATTGAATTTATGTCA
Organism: uncultured Terrimonas sp.; assembly: GCA_964391065.1. GTDB lineage: Bacteria > Bacteroidota > Bacteroidia > Chitinophagales > Chitinophagaceae > Agriterribacter. Next base: position 1,409 of record CAYMKT010000071.1, read on the forward strand.
GCAAAAGAAAGGATTGAAGTACCCCTGTCTTCTCCCCTAACCATTTCACTGGAAAAAATCAACCTGATGCTTCAACCTATTGAAATAAGGGGCGTTCGGGCTGCTGAAAAATCTCCGTTCACAAAAAGCAATCTGTCAAAAAAACAAATAGAAAAAGTAAACAATGGGCAGGATCTGCCTTTTGTATTAAACCAGCTTCCTTCAGTATTGGCAAATTCTGACGCGGGCAATGGTGTTGGTTATACCGGCATACGCATTCGGGGCACCGATGCAACCAGAATCAATGTAACTCTTAACGGTATTCCGTACAACGATGCCGAATCGCAAGGGAGCTTTTTTGTTGACCTGCCCGACATTGCTTCATCCATTAACAGTATACAGGTTCAACGGGGTGTGGGTACCAGCAGTAATGGTTCGGGCGCTTTTGGCGCCACTATTAATATGAGTACCAACGAGTTCATTGAAAAACCCTACGCAGAAAGCAACAACAGCTACGGCTCTTTTAACACCTGGAAAAATACCCTAAAAGCAGGTACGGGGCTAATAGATGGCCGTTTTACGGTGGACGCCCGACTGTCGTCGATAAGAAGCGATGGTTATATTGACAGAGCAAGCAGCGATCTAAAATCGTTTTATGTTTCTTCCGCCTATTTTTCGGGCAAAGCTTCTGTGAGGCTCAATGTTTTTTCAGGAAAAGAAAAAACATACCAGGCGTGGAATGGAGTGTCTGAAAGTTTGTTACAAACAGACAGAACCTATAATTCTGCCGGGACAGAAAAACCTGGCGATCCCTACGACAATGAGACGGATAATTACCAGCAGGATCACTATCAGCTATTTTATAACCAGGGGATTAATGACCGGTTCAGCTTTAATGTTGCGGGCTTTTTAAGCAGGGGCAAGGGATATTACGAACAGTACAAGGCCTCGCAGTCGTTTTCGGATTTAGGATTACCCAATATCATTATTGGTGATTCAATAATAACACAAACCGACCTGGTGCGGCAGTTATGGCTGGACAATTATTATTATGGTGGAATATTTTCGCTTCAATATAAAAATAAAGGAACCCAATGGATAACCGGTGGTGGATGGAACCGCTATGATGGAGGACACTACGGAAAAATTATTTGGGCGCAGGTGGGCATACCAAAAGATTATGAATGGTACAACCTGGATGCTTTTAAAACCGATTTCAACATCTATGGCAAACTACAGCAAAAAATAACGCAGCACTTCGAGATATTCGGTGATTTGCAATACCGCAATGTTCGATACCGGCTGAATGGATTTAGGTACAACCCTTCGTTGGTTGTTGATAATACCTACCATTTTTTAAATCCCAAAGCAGGGATTAGCTATACCAATCAGAATTGGTTTGGCTATTTTTCGTATGCGCTGGCCAATAAGGAACCAAACAGGGACGATTTTGAGGCGGGGACCGAACAACAGCCATTGCATGAAACTTTGCATGACTTTGAGTTGGGCATTGAACAAAAAAACCACAGCTTTAACTGGGGCGCTACTTTATATTACATGAAATACCGCAACCAATTAGTGCTAACCGGCAAAATAAATGATGTGGGGGCATATGCCCGAACTAATATTCCTGATAGTTACAGGATGGGGATTGAATTACAGGCGCAGTGGCAGCCGTTTCAATCGTTGAATGCCTCGGGAAATATTGCGTTCAGCAGTAATAAGGTAAAAAACTTTGTAACATGGTATGATGATTATGACAATGGAGGCCAGAAAGCTGAATCATTTACAGAAACCGATATTTCATTTTCTCCATCGGTAACCGGTAGCGGAATAATCAATTTTGTTCCCTTTAGCAATTGGGAAATCAGCTTGATGGGAAAATATGCCGGTAAGCAATATTTGGATAACACAAGCAATGAAAACAGGACGCTGAATGCCTTTTATGTGCAGGATTTTAGAACAATATATACACTAAGGGAATTATTGTTCAGTGAAATTAACCTTGTGATGCAGGTGAACAATATTTTCAACAAAAAATATGAGCCCAACGGGTATACCTACAGCTATTACTACGGAGGGTCATTAACCACTGAAAATTATTATTTCCCTATGGCCGGAAGGAATTTTATGTTTAGTGTGAATGTGAAATTATGACTGATTTAAAATCATCTATTTTGTCAAATACGGTGTGCGGCAAACGCATGCAGACCGTATTTGATTTTGTGATGTAGCAGCATATTATTTAAAAACTACTGCTGCCAGCGGAGGCAGATCAATAGTGATTTCAAAAACACGCTCTTTTTTATCCATCTCAACAGTTTTAACGTCTGTATTGATTACGTCTCCAGCCCCCCAGTACTTTTTTGCATCACTATTGAAAATTTCTTTCCACTCCGATTTACCATTAACCTGGATTTTCCAATTGCGGTGTATAACCGGGGTCATATTCAGAACAACAAGCAATTCTTCGCTGGGATTTTTCCCCTTTCGGCGGTACACGATTACCGATTCGGACCGGTGATTGAGATCAATCCATTCAAAGCCGAAAATATTGAACTGGTTTTCGTACATGGCGGGTTCATTTCTTAATAACTTATTGAGGTCGCTTACACAATCTTTTAATAACCTGTGCGGGTCGAATTCCAGCAAATGCCAGTCTAATTCCGACTTGTAATTCCATTCTGTTGTTTGTCCAAATTCATCCCCCATAAACAACAATTTGGCGCCCGGATGTGTGAACATGTAGGTGTATAGTAATCTAAGGTTGGCGAATTTCTGCCATTCGTCACCCGGCATCTTATAAATCATAGGGCTTTTGCCATGCACTACTTCATCATGACTAAGGGGAAGCATAAAGTTTTCATCGTAGAAGTACATCATGCTAAAGGTAAATTTGTCCTGGTGGTGCTTCCTGTGAATAGGATCAAACTTAAAATAGTCCAGTGTATCATGCATCCAGCCCATCATCCATTTCATACCAAAACCTAATCCGCCCGCAAAAGTGGGTTTGCTTACGCCGGGCCAATCTGTTGCTTCTTCAGCTATGGTTTGCACATCGGGAAAATCCCTGAAAATAGTCTCATTCAGATCTTTAATAAAAGCTATTGCTTCGAGGTTCCCATCTCCTCCATACTCATTAGGTTCCCATTGTCCGGTAGTACGGGAATAATTCAATTTAAGCATGGAACTTACGGCATCAACACGAATACCGTCGGCGTGATATTTGTCGAACCAATATCTTGCACTACTGATCAGGAATGATTTTACTTCGCCGCGCTTATAATTGAAGATATAGCTGTTCCAGTCGGGATGAAACCCTTTGCGCATATCCGCATATTCATAAGTATGGGTACCATCAAACATAAATAATCCATGGGCATCGTAGGGATAATGAGAAGGTACCCAATCCAAAATAACGCCAATACCTTCCTGGTGCAAAGCGTCCACCAGGCTCATAAAGCCCTGCGGCTCTCCAAACCTCGAGGTAGGAGCAAAATAGCCCGCACCCTGGTATCCCCATGAGCCATCAAACGGGTGCTCCATGATGGGCATTAATTCCACATGCGTAAATCCGGTTTCTTTAATATAAGGCACCAAATATTCCTGTATCTGGGCATAGGTGTTATAGGTTTCTTCATC
>CAYMKT010000071.1:5129-9242 GCA_964391065.1 uncultured Terrimonas sp.
TTTCATTATCCCAATCGTTGAAGTTTCCCTTTACTGAAATGTAAGATGCATTAGGGGCCCATACTGCAAAATAATAACCATTGGTATCGAGCACCCTGGCAGGCCTGGAGCCAAACAGTTTGTACAAATTATAGTGAGTACCCTGTTGAAAATTTCGTATGTCTTCATCGGTAAACAAAGAATAATTCCATACCGCTTTTGTACTGTCTACAAAATGAATATCCTCATATCTTTTACCTTCAGTCACATTAAGAGGCTCGCTCATCACATTTTTTGTTTTGGTTGAAGATGATTGCTTTTTTTTATGCTGTGTGTCATTTTTTTTAATACTACGATTTTCTTTAGCAGCAACAACATCTTTTTTTATGGACTTTTTTGGAGTAGGCATCATCGTGAGTATTAAATTAAAACTGATTTTAACGTAAGATTAAAGTCTTACCCCTTCAATTTAAGATTATTTAGCAGATTTTTATACATTAATAATTATCCATCCTTTCAAACAGCAATGCTAAAACTACTTGCCTTCTTCCTGGTTGTGTTTTGGTCTCTCCAAAATAGTTATTCTCAAGATGGCGCCATCAATGGTACGATAACAGATACGATAAACCAGAAGAAACTCCACAATGCCGTAATTGCATTGATGAAAAAAGAAGACTCCACCCTTTTTAAATTTACCAGGAGCGACAAAGATGGCGTATTTAGCTTGTCGGCTTTGCCTGAAAACAAATACTTCTTTATTATTTCCTATCCTGGTTTTGCAGATTATGTAGATGATGTGGAAATTCAACCAGGAAGCGATATTCAATTGGGCGCTATTAATCTTACCAATAAAAGCGTTTTGCTGAAAGAAATTGTTATCCGGCAAAACAACGCCATCCGAATCAAGGGCGATACCACCGAATTTACAGCCGATAGCTTTGCGGTGAGAGCCAATGCCAGCGCAGAAGATTTATTGAAAGTATTGCCCGGCATACAGGTTGATAAAAACGGCAAAATCATAGCCCAGGGCCAGGAGGTGCAGAAAGTTTTGGTGGATGGGGAAGAATTTTTCAGTGATGACCCTACCGTAGCCACCAGAAATATAAGGGCCGACGCGGTAGACAAGGTACAGGTATATGATAAAAAGAGCGACCAGGCGGCATTTACGGGTATTGATGACGGAGAGAAAACCAAGACAATCAATCTTAAACTTAAAGAAGATAAGAAAAATGGTTATTTCGGTAAAGTAAGCGGAGGAGGTGGTTTAGAGGATAAGTTTAATAATGAAGCCATGATCAATTTTTTTAAAGGAAAAAGAAAAATGGCGGCATTTGGTACGATGTCGAATACCGGGCAAACCGGGCTTAACTGGGAGGATAACCGTAAATATGCAGGAACGGAAGATAATTTTGAATACGACGAGAACAACGGTTTCTTTTATTCCTTCGGTGAAAGCGACGCCTTTGAATTTAATGGGAACGGACTCCCAAAGGCATGGACAGCAGGCGCACATTATTCGAATAAGTGGAACGATAACAAACATAATTTTAACACCAGCTATTTATATAAAAAGCTGGATGTACAGGGGTATGGCGAAACAAAAACACAGTATATATTACCGGATACATTATACTATATCAACCAAATCAACAGCAATTTTTCGCAACGCGTACGCAATACACTGGGTGGTAAATATGAAGTGCAACTCGACTCTTCCTCATCGTTGAAATTCACTTTTAGCGGTTATAAAGGGAATACTCAAAACCATAGCAGCTTTTTATCGGAGGCATTAAATGATAACGAGAACCCTGTGAACCGGAGTATCAGAAATACTTCGGGAAACTCGGAAGAGTCTTCTTTAAATACAAGTATCATATGGCGCAAAAAATTTAAAAAAACAGGCAGAACCATTTCAGCAAGAGCAGAACAAAAATATACGAACACCGATTCGGACGGATTTTTGGAGGCCTTAAATAACTATTTTGATAAGGATGGCGTTATTTTTAATAAAGACACCATTAATCAGCGTAAGTACAATCACAGTCAATTGTTTACCTTAAATGGCAAAATCACTTATACCGAACCGCTTGGTAAAAATAATTTCGTTGAAATTAACTATGGCTTTTCCAATACCAGCAGCAGCGCCGACAGGGTTACTTATGATTACAACAATGGCAAATATGACGAATTAAATACCCTGCTCACTAACGACTATGATTTTTTAGTAAATACCAACGCCGGCGGATTGGCTTACCGTATCGCTAAAAAGAAATACAACATTTCATTCGGTGGCGACCTGGCATACCAGGCCTATAAGCAGGTAGATAACATCAAAGATTCTTCGTTCCGTTACTACCGCACCAATCTTTTTCCAAAAGCCAATTTCTCTTACAATATAAAACCGCAAACACGTATTGGCTTCAACTACAACGGAAGTACACAGCAACCCACTATACAACAAATTCAACCTGTTCCCGAAAACAATGATCCGCTTAATATTTTTGTTGGCAATCCTAATCTTGAGCCTGCATTTAATCATCGCTTTTCGTTGTTTTTCAACGACTATAAAGTGCTTAAAGAAAGGGGTATCTGGGCAAACGGAAGTTTCAATCTAACAGACAATGCTATTACCACCAATAATGTTATTGATTCCTTAGGCAGAAGAATATATCAATCTGTGAATAGCAGCGGCATCTATAATTACTGGAGTTATATAGGCTATCATATGAAGATTTCAGGCATCAATACAAGAATTAATTTCAATGTAAACGCATCGGGCGGAAAAGGAATTAATTTTGTAAATCAACAAAAAAACATCACCCAAAGCAATTCTTATTCAGCAAGCGCCGGTGCATATTATTCGATCGAAAATAAGATAGGGATTAACTTCAGGGGAAATCTCTCGTATAACCATTCCGTTTCATCAATAAACAAGGATATCAAGACAAACTACTGGCTCAATTCTTACAATATCGATACCTATTTTGCACTTCCCTATAAATTTGATCTGTCTTCGGATGCAGACTTTAATTTCCGCCAGGAAACCAGCGTATTTGATAAAAACCGAAATACCATTATATGGAATGCTTCCCTTAGTAAAAGATTATTCAAAGAAACCTGCTCTTTAAAATTCTCTGTAAATGATATTCTCAACCAGAATATTGGTTTCAGGAGGGATATCCAAAGCAATTTCGTATCAGAAAATACGTATACGACCTTAAGAAGATTCTGGCTCCTGACCTTTACCTGGAATTTTACAAAAAACAATGCCGGCGCCCCAACGCCATAAAAAATCAATCATGAAAAACTTCACTTTATTATTTTGTGCCATCATTGTTGCCAGTTTACATGCGCAGGGACAATTTATTCTTAAAGGAAAAATTGAGTTTGAAAAAAGAGTAAACCAGCATAAACAAATGGAGATGGGGGATGACGGCTGGGCCGCAGCCGTTAAAAAACAAACACCTGAGTACCGGAATACCTACTTTAATTTGATTTTTTCTCCCGATAAAGCCATATATGAGCCCGGCAGGGAAAGCAATGAAAAAGCCGGCCCGTGGGGCAACGGACCAGCCGCGGAAAATACCGTATTTACTGACTTTACCAACCACCAGTTTGTAGCATCGAAACAGGTGTTTGACCAGGCTTTTCTTATACAGGATAGTGTTCGCCGTTTTAACTGGAAGATTACCAATGATACCCGTACCATAGCCGGCTTTGAATGCCGCAGGGCAACAGCCGTTATTATGGACTCTGTTTTTGTGGTTGCTTTTTATACCAATGAAATTATTGCCAGCGGTGGACCCGAATCTTTTAACGGGTTACCAGGTATGATACTTGGCGTGGTTATTCCACGTATGTTTACAAGTTGGTACGCCACTAAATTAGAGCTGGAGGATGTGAAGGAAGCTTCATTAACACCACCCCGAAAGGGCAAAAAAACGGATATACCCGGGTTAGGCACACAAATACAAAAAAGCCTGAAAGACTGGGGAAAGTGGGGGCAAAAATACATTTGGCAGATTATGATATGATGGCAGAAACAAACGAATAATTTTGAGAACTGCTTCAATATATGACAACATTAACTGCATTGCATTTACTGTGGGTTAAATGGCTGGAGCAGCATATGCT
>CAYMKT010000071.1:9342-19010 GCA_964391065.1 uncultured Terrimonas sp.
ACCGAAGATATTCCGTTAAGCATGGTAGAAGAACCTGCAATCGCTTATGCAGCCACCGCTCCGAACGCTTTTTTGGAATTTGTTCAGCGGGCGCTTTCACTGTTGGGAATATCAACTGCTGTATACCAAATACACAATAATGCCGATTTCATACCCATTATCAATAAGGGCATCCCCAAAAAAGCCCTCGACACCTTCATGGACAATACCGGCATAACTGTTCCGGAAATTTCCGGCATCATCAGAACCTCAGACAGAACATTAAGAAGATACAATCCTGCGAAAAAACTAAATCCTGAGCAGTCGGAACGAATTATTGAACTTGCTAAACTGTATAGCAGGGGTGAAGAAGTTTTTGGCAATATGGATGCATTTAAGCAATGGATGAACAGTACTGTTATGGCATTGGGCAATAAAAAACCAAAAACATTTTTAGATACCTCAATGGGAATAGATTTGTTAATGAATGAACTGGGGCGAATAGAACATGGAATTTTCGCGTAATGAGAAAGGTATATAGAATCAGTAAATGTATATACATTGATGACTTAAAAGGCACCGGCGCCGCTAAATTCTCCGGACGGTGGCACAGCAAAGGAACTTACATTTTATATACTGCCGCGACCCCTGCGCTTGCCTTACTTGAAAGCGTAGTGCATATTTCCGGCATACCGGCAGAAGATTATTGCATGCTTTGCTTAGAAATACCAAGCGATAGCATCCTTTCCATTGATGAAAAAAATTTACCCAGTAACTGGTATAATAATCCATTTCCCAGTTCTCTTGCCCAAATCGGAGATCATTTTATCCGGCAAAACGAATATTTTGCACTTCAACTACCTTCTGCGATCATGCCCGAAGACAGCAATATTCTTATTAACCCCGGCCACAAAGATTTCGGGAAAGTAAAAGTGGTTTATAAGCGTTCGATACCCATCGATAAAAGACTACTCTAACCCCATATCACTTTGGCCCCAATATCTCATGCCCCAACTTGTCTCTTTTAGTCTGAAGATATTTTTCGTTGTGCGGATTCGGCGAGATATGCAAAGGCACATTTTCAACAACGTCCAGCCCGTATCCTACAAGTCCTACCCTCTTGCGGGGGTTATTACTTATCAATCTCATTTTATGAACACCGAGGTAACGGAGAATCTGGGCGCCTACGCCATAGTCCCTTTCATCCATTTTAAAGCCGAGATGCAGGTTGGCTTCGACTGTGTCCATTCCTTCTTCCTGAAGCTTGTACGCCTTAAGCTTATTTACCAATCCAATTCCCCTGCCCTCCTGGTTCATGTATAAAACAACTCCTTTCCCTTCATTTTCTACCATTTCCATGGCTTCATGTAACTGTTCGCCACAATCGCATCGAAAAGACCCTAATATGTCTCCGGTGAAACAGGAAGAATGCACCCTAACCAGCACAGGTTCGTCTTTTTGCCACTCTCCCTTTACGAGTGCCATATGCTCTCCGCTGGAAGGGTTATTTCTTTCCCGGAAAATAATAAGTTTAAAGTTGCCAAACCTGGTAGGCATATCGACCTTCACTATTTCTTCGATCAAAGAATCGGCCTTTAGCCTGTATTCGATAAGGTCTTTAATAGTAATAAGTTTAAGGTCAAATTTTGCTGCGATTTCCTGCAATTGTGGTAATCGGGCCATCGACCCGTCATCATTCATAATTTCAACCAATACTCCACCATACGGTGCGTCAAAACCCGCCAATCGCGCCAAATCAATCGTGGCCTCGGTATGCCCGGCTCGCCTCAATACTCCACCCGACTTAGCTTTTAGAGGAAAAATATGCCCCGGCCGACCCAACTCCGCAGGTTTTGTTTGTGGATTTATCAAAGCCTGGATAGTTTTGGACCGGTCGTGGGCCGAAATGCCTGTAGTACACCCATGTCCTAAAAGATCGACAGATACAGTAAAGGGAGTTTCGTGCAAAGAAGTATTGCTAACGACCATGAGATCGAGGTTCAGTTCGGTGCACCTTTCTTCTGTTAACGGAGCGCAAATCAAACCACGCCCGTACTTGGTCATAAAGTTTATGATTTCAGGGGTAGCATTTTGAGCCGCGGTAATAAAGTCGCCCTCATTTTCCCGGTCTTCATCATCCACCACGATCACTAATTTTCCATTCTTTATATCTTCAATGGCACTCTCTGTAGTGTTGAACATTTACAAAATTTTGCCAAAGTTACGATTTAGCAATTTGGTACGCGTACCCAAACTCTTTGGAGACTGTTAAACCTGGCTCCATTCAGAAAAAACCGGGTTTATACCGGGGAGTTGTATTGCAACCATTGGCGGAATGAAAATGTACATATCCCGCGTAAAACTGCTTCCCCATTCTCAATTCCTTCCCCATCCCCATTTTAAAAAATAAGGCATGGCTTTAGCCCAGGTCGCCACATTATGTCCGCCATCTTTTATCTCGAGATAAACAATATCTTTCTGAGCGCTGTAACCTTTGTACTCCAGTTCTTTTATCAGGTCCATGGTATCATCGATGGAATCAATAACACCATTATTATTGCGATCTTCTGTTTCATCAAGGGTGCCGGTTTCAAAAAAGAATTTAAGCCAGGGATAATAACCGCCTTTTCGTACCCGGGCATGCATAATACGGTCGGTTTCTTCAATATAACCCTGGTCCAGCGCCCTGATCCTCCACCAAAGCGAACCACTAAAAACACCCACTTTAAGAAATTCCCCGGGATGATTCCAAACAATATCCAATGCGGAGAGCCCGCCTAACGAAAACCCTGCAAAGGACTTATCCTTAAACGATCGGATGCCGGTTTGCCGATGGATGAATGGAAGTAATTCGAGCAAGATAAATTGAGTATATAAAGCAGCCTTGGCCCCCCGTCCCTTATAATCAAGTACCCCTGCCGTACCATATTCATTTTTCCGGTCTTCACCACAATGTATGCCAACGCAACATATGGGTTCAATGGCATTTTGCTGGTACAATGCTGAGAGCATATTTGCCAAACCAAGCTCTTTCATATCCTGGCCATCGTTGATCAGCAACAAACTGAGAGCGCTTTTCTCATCAAAAAAATGGGGCATAAAAAGATCAATACATACGTCTCTTTGCAAGTATTTGGAAAAAATACTATCCCTGAGAACAGCGAGAACAGGTTTATTTTTTGCGACCATCCGCTCCAAATATAACGGAAAGATTCAAAGATAATTTGATATGATAAAATAGTTTTTAGCTATCTTACAATACACATAGAAAACTTATTCTCAACCACCCTGGCATTACTGTCCGGGAAAATAATCAGCATGAAAAAAATCGGAATTCTTCATGGTAAAGAAAGAACTTTCCCTAATGCTTTCGTGGAAAGAATTAACAGTAAAAAACCTGATGGAATTGTCGCCGAATCTGTATCCATTGATAAGGTAGTGCAGGGCGAGTCGAGTGGATACACGGTGATTGTTGATCGAATATCGCAGGACGTTCCTTTCTACCGGGCGTTTCTCAAAAATGCGGCTATTAGTGGTACATCGGTTATTAACAACCCTTTTTGGTGGAGTGCTGATGAGAAGTTTTTCAACAATGCACTGGCTACAAAAATTGGAGTACCTGTTCCCAAAACAGTTATACTCCCCTCAAGGGATCTACCAGCGGATACTTCAGGGGAATCATTTGCCAATCTTGCCTATCCATTAGACTGGGAAGGCATTTTTAAATATGTGGGATTTCCAGCTTACATGAAACCCTTTTCAGGCGGTGGTTGGAAAAACGTATATAAGCTAACCAGTATGGAAGATTTTTTTGACAAGCACGGTGAGACCGGCGAATTAGTGATGCTGCTGCAGGAAGAAATTGTATTTGACGAGTATTACCGTTGCTATTGTATTGGCGGTAAGCACGTACGTATTATGCCTTACGAGCCCCGCAACCCGCATCACCTGAGGTATGTGAGCGATTTCAAGCCCTCGCAGGAGCGATACCGGCTTATGGAAGAGATCGTATTGCGAATTAACAAATACCTGGGGTACGATTTCAATACGGTTGAGTTAGCGCTTCGTGATGGTGTACCTTATGCCATCGATTTTTGCAATCCGGCGCCTGATGCCGACAGGGATAGTGTTGGAGAAGAAAATTTTGAATGGGTTGTGGAAACGGCCTCTGATTATGCTATAGAAAGGGCAAACCAAAATAAGGAAGGCCTAGATAATTTAACCTGGGGAGAATACGTAAAACGCAGCGTTGAGAAAGTAGCGTTGGGAGATGGCGGATGAGGAGCAGGTCAGGCATACAAAAATGATAACCTGCCGGCGTGAGGCGATCAGAATGGCTTTTACTGTTCTCACTAACCTGCTATTCTTAAAGCAAAATTTGTGTCAAAAATGCTAGTCTTATTTTGCGCGACCTATATTACCGCAGCTTAAAAGCAAACCAACCATATGGCCAATTTGAATTATAAACAGTTCACACTCGGTATTGAAGAAGAATACATGGTAATAGACCCTGAAAGTTTTGAATTGAAGAGCCATGAACAAAAAATTGTATTAGAAGGACAAAAAATCATTAAGGATAAAGTAAAAGCAGAAATGCATCAGGCCGTGGTTGAAGTTGGCACTGATATTTGCGAAGACATTGATGCCGCCTATAACGACGTGGGGCTGCTGCGCAAAACCATAGCTGAAATAGCAGGTTCGCTGGGTTGTGCCATGGGCGCTTCCGGCACACACCCTTTTAGTTTATGGGAACGGCAGTTGATCACAGACCATGTACGTTATCATGAAATTGTAAACGAGATGCAGGATGCGGCGCGGAGTAACCTTATTTTTGGTCTACATGTACATGTTGGAATGGAAAACCGTAAAATGGCTATTCATATCGCTAATTCGGCAAGATATTTTTTACCGCATGTTTTTGCACTCAGCACTAATTCTCCTTTCTGGGAGGGCCGATATACCGGCTTTAAATCGTTCCGCACAAAAGTATTTGATAAGTTTCCACGTACAGGCATCCCGGACTATTTTGAGAGTATTGAAGCCTACGATAATTATGTAAATATGCTTATCAAAACCAATTGCATTGATAATGCTAAAAAAATATGGTGGGACCTTCGCGTACATCCTTTTTTCAATACCGTTGAATTCCGCATATGTGATGTACCGCTAACCGTAGATGAAACCATTGCCATAACAGCACTATTTCAGGCCATCTGTGCAAAGCTTTACAAATTACGCATGGAGAACATGAATTTCATACAATACTCCCGCGCTTTGGTAAATGAAAATAAATGGCGGGCCAGCCGCTATGGGTTAGACGGGCGACTGATTGACTTTGGCAAAGAAGAAGAGGTAAACACAAGAGTGCTGGTGTATGAGCTACTTGATTTTGTAGATGATATGGTCGATCATCTTGGATCGAGACACCGCATAACCAACGTGCAGAAGATTATTGAACAGGGAACCGGAGCCGACAAGCAATTGGCCATTTTCGAGAATACCAAAAGTTTGCCATCGGTGGCAGCATACATTCATTCGCAATTCCTGGCAGATTTGTAGATCAGGTTGAAGCAAAATACGTTTTATACTATTCTTTGAATACAAGTCGCGAGGCTATTTTCCCAAAATGGGATTTCCAGCATATAGACTCCACTGATTTTTGATGTATCGAGCAGCGAAAATGCCGGTCGTTTGGCGGGAAGCGGGTAAGCCTCAGACGGAATAGGATGCAACCGGCAACTACTGGCCGTTAATTCCTTTATGGCTACCGCGAAATCATACCAGCTAATTCTGCCTTTACCCGAATAATGATACATGCCCGGCTGCCAGGCTTCGCTGGCTATGATTGTAAGAATGGCCTGAGCCAGATCGAAACAATAAGTGGGGCAGCCCACCTGGTCATTTACGATGTTTAAGTCTTCTCTTTCTTTCATTAAACGCAGCATCGTTTTTACAAAGTTGTTGCCATGTTCACTATACAGCCATGAAGTTCTGATAATTATGCTTTCGGGATTGTATTCAACAGCCCATTGTTCACCCTTTGCTTTCGAAATTCCATACATATTGATTGGATCAGTGGCATCGCTTTCCTTGTAAGGTACAGAGGAGAGACCGTTGAAAACATAGTCTGTTGAAATATGTAAAAACCTTGCCTGATACTCATTACAAATACTGGCAAGTATTTTAACCGCTTCCGCATTGATGAGCAGTGCCTTATCTTTTTCTGATTCGGCTTTATCAACGGAAGTATAGGCTGCGCAGTTAATGCAAAATTGGGGGTTAACCGCTTTAAATACCGCTGCAACATCTTCTGCCTGCTCCACCTGCAAATCCGATCTTGACAAAAAAACAAAATCGAACTGAGGAAAATGGGGCGCCACATCCTTTATGGACCTACCTAATTGTCCATTGGCGCCTGTTACAAGTATTTTTGATGAATGCATTCAAACAGTTATCCTTCAAAATTAAAATGATTATTAGCGTCTTTAAATAAGGGATGAGAACGATCCTTTTCAGAAAGAATAATTTCATCAGATGGTATTTTCCAGTCTATATTCAAAAAAGGATCATTGTAAGCGATGCTTCCTTCCGAAGCTTTATCATATAAATGATCACACTTGTACAAAACAACCGCCTGCTCACTCAGCACTGAAAACCCGTGAGCAAATCCATGTGGAATCAGTAATTGTAACTTATTTTCGGAAGATAGTTCTATACTATATACTTTGCCAAATGTTGGCGAGCCTTTTCTGATATCTACGGCAATATCCAGTATTCTTCCCTGCAATGTTCTCACCAGTTTTGCCTGGGCTTGGGGTGGGTTTTGGTAATGCAATCCCCTTATTACGCCATAGCCTGAAGCGGATTGGTTATCCTGTATCCATTTGTAACCCAATCCTTCCTGCAAAAAAACACGCTCGTTATAGCTTTCAAAAAAATAGCCTCTTGCATCCTCAAAAACAGCCGGCTCAAATATCAAAAGTCCAGGAAAATCGGTTTTAGTAAACGGCATGAAAATTTAATTGAATGAGATGGCAGTGAAACACTGCATTAATTTCGAACGAAAATACGAATGTTTGCCTTACCGCTTAAGATATTGCTCAGCATAAAAATGCTGGTATTGCCCCGAGGTAACATGGTTAATCCATTCCTGGTTCCGGAGATACCAGTCAACCGTTCTTTCTAACCCTTCCTCAAACTGCAGGGAAGGTTTCCAACCCAATTCGGTATTTAATTTTGTAGCATCAATAGCATACCGTAAATCGTGACCGGAACGATCTTTTACATAGGTAATTAATTTTTCCGAAGTGCCTTCCGGCCTCCCCAGCTTTTTATCCATAATGCCACATAACAATTTCACCAGATCAATGTTTTTCCATTCGTTATACCCACCGATATTATAGGTTTCTCCTGCGCTTCCCTTATGAAAAATAATATCGATAGCGCGTGCATGGTCTTCCACCCACAGCCAGTCTCTCACATTTTCACCTTTGCCGTAAACCGGCAGGGGTTTATTGTTCTTAATGTTGTTGATCATTAAGGGAATCAATTTTTCCGGGAAATGATGTGATCCGTAATTATTAGAACAATTGGATATCACTACCGGCAATGCGTAAGTATGGTAATAAGCCATTACGATATGATCGGAAGAAGCCTTTGAGGCCGAATAGGGTGAACGTGGATCGTAAGGCGTTTCTTCCGTGAAAAAGCCCGTTTCGCCCAGCGACCCATACACTTCATCGGTAGAAACATGGTAAAAAAGTTTACCACTATACTGATTGTTCCAATGCTTACGACAGGTATTGAGTAACAGCGCTGTTCCGAGCACATTCGTTTTTACAAATGCAAGCGGGTCCATTATGGAACGGTCAACATGGCTTTCGGCAGCCAAATGTATGACCCCATCAAATACATATTTAGAGAACAAGCCCTCTATCTGCTGTTCATTGCAAATATCCGCATGCTCAAAAAAATAATTGGGTAAATGGTCTACATCCTCCAGGTTTTCAAGATTACCTGCATAAGTAAGGGCGTCGATATTTACGATCCGGTAATCTGGATATTTGCCGGTAAACAGTCGTACAACATGAGAGCCGATAAAACCTGCTCCGCCGGTTATAGCTATCGTTTTCGCATAATCTCCCATTACAAGCTCCAATATTTTAATTTGTCAAATTTATTCCTATACAATCCTTTAAGGTCGGCGAATAGGGCATTGGGGTTAGTAATACCCAGTAAATATTCTTCGGTTAAATTCTTATACTCATTGTGGGGCACTCCCAGTATTACCGCATCGTAATTCTTTCCAATGGCGGGCGAAAGCGGAAAGCCATATTCATGCTGTAGCTCCTCATTATCCGCATAGGGATCAACAATATCTACATTTAAAGAGAAAGCACGCAATTCTTTTACCATGTCGATGATTTTGGAGTTACGGATATCGCTTACATTTTCTTTAAAGGTAGCTCCCATAATCAGCACCCGCGCCCCTGTGGCTTCTTTGGCATTTTTAATAATGTGTTGAACCACTTTTTTGGCAACATGCAACGGCATTTCGTCATTAATCACCCTTCCTGCAAGTATTACACGGGATTCGTAGCCCAGTTCACTCGATTTATAGGTGAGATAGTAGGGGTCTACCCCGATGCAATGGCCGCCCACCAGCCCAGGTTGGAATTTTAAGAAATTCCATTTGGTTCCGGCCGCTTCCAGCACTTCGTAGGTATTGATGCCCACCATGTCGAAAATGATTGACAATTCGTTCATTAATGCGATATTCAGGTCGCGCTGCGTGTTTTCGATAATTTTCGCTGCCTCTGCTACTTTAATGCTGGATGCTTTGTGTACTCCAGCTTTTACCACAATTTCGTAGGTTTTTGCAATTTCATCAAGCGCTACCGCGTCTGAACCGGAAACCACTTTTATTATCCTGGCCAGCGTATGTTCTTTGTCACCCGGATTAATACGCTCAGGTGAATATCCCATTTTAAAATCAACATTAAATTTCAGCCCGCTGATTTCCTCAATAATAGGAAGACAATCTTCTTCCGTGCAACCCGGGTATACGGTTGATTCATATACTACGTAATCGCCCTTTTTAATTACCTTACCAATCGTTTCAGAGGCCTTCTGAACGGGTACGAGGTCGGGAACATTGTGATCATCAACCGGTGTAGGTACCGCAACAATAAAAAACTTTGCTTCCCGTAGAACGTCTAATGAGTTGGTAAATTCGATATCACAACCTTCAAAATCAGAAGCCTCCAATTCCTTGCTGGGATCAATACCCTGTTTCATCATATTAATGCGCTTTGCATTAATATCGAACCCAATTACACTTACTTTTTTTGCAAATTCAAGCGCAATAGGCAATCCCACATAACCTAGCCCAATAACGGCCAGTTTAGCTTTTTTATCAATAATGTCCTGGTAAATTAACATACGGATTATTTTTTAAATTGCTTGGGTAATTTATAGAGTTCTTCGTTGGGTAAGGACTTAAAGTAATCATATGTAATTTTTAAGCCTTCTGCGCGGCTTATTCGGGGCTCCCAGCCCAGTATTTCTTTTGCCCGGGTAATATCGGGACGTCGCTGTTTCGGATCGTCGGTAGGTAACGGTTTATATACAATTTTCTGATCCGTAGCCGTGAGTTTAATAATCTCTTCCGCAAAATCCTTCAGACTAAT
>CAYMKT010000072.1:0-18999 GCA_964391065.1 uncultured Terrimonas sp.
AGGCAGGCGCTCCAGGTTTTGATCCACCCCGCCCGGCGTAATGGCCAGCAGCCAGTCGGCCCGCATATCATATAATTCGGGTACCAGGTACCCGATTTTTACCACTACAATATCTGTTTTGCGGGGATTCAGCCCCAGCGTTGTAAAATCTTTTTCATAATGATAAGGCTTACGCTTCTTAGTAACGATAACGTATACACTACCCACCTGAACCACTACTTCCACTTCCGCATTACGGTCTCCATATTCAATTGCTCTTACTATACCGGAAATTTGAACCGGCCCGGCATATCGTGCATCTACTTCTGCGCCGGCCTTAGCTTCCACATGCCCGCCTATACCAGCGGCTATTGCTTTTTTTACCAGGCCCGGACCGGGAATAGAAGCATAAATAAGCGAAGGTCCGTTAGCCGGTTTAAATTCAGGGCGGGCAAGTATTTCTTTTAGCGTCCAGGTTACATCTCCGGCTCCCCCCGCGGTAGGATTATCACCCGAATCACTGATAAAGAAAGGATGTTTAGTACTCGCTACGGCCTGGTTAAGACATTCTTCCAAAGTTCCCGTTGGAGCAACAAAAGAAAATCCTGAACGGGCATTCCAGAAACTTTGTGCCAGTTGCTCCGCGGTACGGGTTACTTTTTCTTTATCATCGCCCGTAACCATTACCACGGCATGGTTGCGCGGTTCGTCGGCCCACGCATAACCCACCCAAATGGCGGCATCAATAACGCCTTGTTGCGCTGCGGCGGGAGCAACGGCCTCGTATATGCTTTTTGCTGGTTCTATTCTCGTACTTGTTTTTTCACCGGGTAATAATATAGGGACCGGTATCCATGCTTTATAAGCCGGTTTTCCTTTGCCCGACTCAAGGCGTTGCAACAGGTTTTCTACGGCCCGTTGTTTGGTTTCCATGGCATCTTCGTGTGGCGCCATGCGATAGCAGGTAATCAGGTCGGTATTTTCTGCCAGTCGCATCGATACATTACCATGCAGATCCATTGAAGTGGAGATGATTGTTTTTGTGCCGGTTACTTTCCGGATCCGTACAATAAAATCGCCTTCGGGATCATCCAATCCCACAACACTCATGGCGCCATGTATGTCCAGGAAAAGTCCATCGTATGGCCCGTTTTTTTTGAGTGAGTCAAGCGTTTTGCTTACCAGCGATTCGTATGCTTCGCGGGTAACCGTACCGCCGGGCAATGATTTTCCGATTAATGACGGTAGCCAAACTGCTCTTTTCCGAATCGGTGAATCATCTGCAAAAAATGGATAGGAGGAGAAAACATCGGTTCCATATTTTGCATGAAAAGCCTCCTCGTGAGTAAGTGCCGGTGAAAAGGTACTCGATTCTATCGCTATTCCTGCAATGGCAATGCGGGGTAATCCTTTTTGCTGTGGCGTGTTAAAGTTGGATTTTTTTACAAGGGTATTGATGGCGCTTGCATTGCTAAAGAAAAGTGATGTCCCCGCTATCACTACACAGGATAGTATGAAGCAGAAAATATTTTTCATGATACAAAATTTTGATCTTTGAGTGGTCAGGTTTTAGTGGTAATCGTGGTGGTCGGTGAATGAAAACAGAGAGAGCAATCCATTGTTTCTTGCTTCAGCTTCCTGATCTGCCTTTCATTTAGAATTAGCGCAGAATACCATAAAGGTATTACATATTGTACAACAATAAGCGGGCTTGTTCAGGAGTTCATTTTCATTGCAGTATGGCATTTTTGTTTTAATTTCAGGCAAATAAATATATGGTTACCAAACGATCAAATAGATATTTTACCTCGCTCAAAAAAAAGGAAAAAGAAGAAGATCCGGGTACGATTATGATGGATATGCCGGAGGTTAAAGATATACCCGGACAGGAAAAGATCCGGCCACCGAGGATGCGTGAAATGATGGATGTTACGGTTGCATCCGATGGCGAAGAAGGAAAGGGAATTCTGGATGGTTTAAATCGCGATAATTATGAAGAGGCATTAACTGACGATAACAGCAATGTAACAGATGAGGAGATAGCGCTCCTGGATGCGTCTGACCGCCCTGTAAATGAAGAAACAAAAGACCGTAGAAAACTGGCATTGGATAAAACAGATGGTGATACGCAACTGAATGAATCAGGAAACCCGGATGATTTGGGCGAAGACCTGGATATACCGGGGAGCGACCTGGATGATGATGATGAAAGAATTGGCGAAGAAGATGAAGAGAACAATGGCTATAGCCGTCCGGATTGAACGTACTCACGAAAATATACCCATAATTTTGTATCAGATAAAAATAACCCTGCTAACTTTTACGGCAGCACAGGGAACCTCTCCTGGTTGTTTTACGGGAATAGCGCTGCGTGATTTTGGTCATAAATTTGCTGTTATGTTTTCTTAACAAAGACAAATGTATGGATGACCTCAGTTTTGCTCATGCATGTATTAAAGAACTCGAAGCCGAAGTGAGTTCTACGCGTAAGTGTTTAGAGCGCATTCCCATGGATAAGGCCGAGTGGAAGCCTCACGAAAAATCGATGTCGTTTGGCTACCTGGCATTGCTTGTAGCAGAAATTCCGAAGTGGATTTCGCATATGATTGAACAATCGGAAATTGATTTTGCCACCTTCGAACATTTTAAACCGGCTACCGCCGAAGAACTGGTAAATCATTTTAACGAAAACGTGGAAGGTGCAAAAAAGGCACTCGCTGCCGTTAAAGTAGGCGATTTATCCCATACCTTCTACCTCAAAAATAACGGGCAGGTAGTGTTCAGTTCACCTAAACGCAACAATATTGAATCCACCATCAACCATATGGTGCATCATCGCGGACAATTAACCGTATATATGCGTTTAAATGATATTGCTGTTCCCTCTATATACGGACCATCAGCCGACGACAGGGGTTTTTAATAGCGTAAAGATGGGATAAGGTCTATTATTTACACTGAAGATTTCGGGTTTAAATGCTGTCTGTTGAACCCAGCTAAGACTTTATTTAGAGGAGTTTTTATTTTCAGTAATATCTGTCAGATTTTTCTTCTATCCCAACACCTGCGTATTTCAGAAAAACACAATCGTTTGCATTGGTTCATACAGGAATATCGTGTCAAACCTTGCTTCTCATCCGTGCCTACTGCGCTCACCTACCTGTTATTTTTAGTATATTTACCGTACTAACTGTTTACTTTGGTTGGCGATTTAAACAAGATGCATGCTGTTAGGGAACTACAGTTATCTGCCGCCCGGGGCGATGAGGCGGCATTTGCTGAACTGTTCCATTTGTACAAACATACCTTGTACAGTTACCTGCTTCCGCTTACGGGTTCGCCCCAATCTGCTGAAGATATTATCCAGGACAGTTTTCTTACGTTATGGGATACCCGCGACCGGTTGGCAGATATTGAAAATTTTGGCGCCTACCTGTTTAGGATGACCCAAAACCGTGCTGTCAATTTGTTTAAACGGATGGCTAAAGAAACACTCATCCTTTCCGAATTGAAGTCATATCCTCCGTTACCCGAAGGCGGCGAGGCGGATAACAGGCTCATTTTAAAAGAAGCGGAAGAGATGCTCTATCAAACCATTCACAATCTTCCTCCCCAGCAAAAACTGGTGTACAAGCTCAGCCGCGAACAGGGATTAAAACATGAAGAAATTGCCCGGCATCTTCACCTTTCTCCCACCACTGTTAGAAATCATATCGTGCAGGCCCTCCGAACCATCAGGAAAAAAATTGAAACCCGCGCCACGCTGATGATCTTGCTTAGCCTGCTTTTTACCCGGTTTCGACTCTAAGTAAAACACCGGGTCAAATATTTTTTTCGGGAAAATCAAATTTTCACTGGTACTCATACTTCTCTTGTTTGTCTACTATTAAATGATGGGCAGTATAAATCGTCTTATTTTTTACTGAGCGGGAATT
Source organism: uncultured Terrimonas sp. (assembly GCA_964391065.1). Lineage (GTDB taxonomy): Bacteria > Bacteroidota > Bacteroidia > Chitinophagales > Chitinophagaceae > Agriterribacter. The sequence goes on from CAYMKT010000072.1 coordinate 3,915, forward strand.
TTAAAACGAAAGCAATATGATCTCAGAACGAATGAATTACCTGGTAGAACGGTTTTTTAATCAATCCATCTCTGATCACGAAAAAGTAGAGCTGGCAAAATGGATTGAACAGGCAAAAAATGATGAGCAGTTGAAGGAAGTGCTGGAGCATGCATGGCAACAACATACGGCTACGGTGGCAATGCCCGATGAAATGTCGGAGAGAATAGAATCCTTTATTTTTAAAAAGGAACCGGGTGCGCTGGAAACGGTGTCAATGGATAACAGGCGTTTAGCTAATCGCCGTATTTCGTGGTTACAGGTTGCTGCGGCTATTGCATTCATTATTGTGAGCGCCGTAGTATATATGAATTATGGCAAAACGCCGGAACCGGCTATCGCCGAAAAAGAAACAGAACCCATAAAGGAAACAGATATTGCCCCGGGAGGCAACAAGGCCATATTAACCCTGGCTAACGGCCGGCAGATTGTGTTAGACAGCGTGTCGAACGGGCTATTGGCTACCCAGGGGAATGCAGAATTGCGAAAGGTTGCTAACGGGCAAATTGCTTATCACGCTACAGGAGGGTCAACGGGTGAAATAATGTATAACACGATGAATACTCCTGTGGGCGGACAATACCACCTGTTGCTGCCCGATGGTACCGGCGTATGGTTGAATGCAGCATCCTCTATCCGCTTCCCTGCGGCATTTTCCGGAGAAGAACGAAAAGTAATTGTTACAGGTGAGGCCTATTTTGAAGTGGCGCCACTGATTGGTAATACAACGAAAAAAAAGGTTCCTTTCATCGTACAAATAACATCGCCGTCGGGTGAGGATAAAGGAGAAGTGCAGGTGCTGGGCACGCATTTTAATGTGAATGCGTATGCGGAAGAAGAACTCGTAAAGACTACCCTGCTCGAGGGTAAAGTAAATATGGTGAAGGACGGCGTAAAAGTTTCGTTATCGCCCGGTCAGCAGGCACAACTCAGCGTCAAGGGGATATTTAAGGTAAAAACAGATGCCGATGTAGAGGAAGCTATTGCCTGGAAGAATGGTTATTTCCAGTTCAACAGCGCGGATTTGCCCACGGTATTGCGGCAGGCTGCAAGATGGTACGACCTGGAAGTGGAATTACCTGCAAATATTCCGGCAGACCGCTTTTCTGGAAAGATCAGCCGTTCGGTAAACCTATCGCGGTTACTGAAATGGATGCAATGGAGCGATGTTCATTTCAAGGTGGAAGGTAAAAAAATAATAGTCCTCCCCTGATGATTGAGCAACTATGTACTGTTACACAAATAAATGTTTACTGGTATGAATATAAACTCAGTTTAGGAAAGGAGTTAACGCTGTAAAAACCGGATCCCGACGGGAATCGGAACCCGGAAAATAGTAGGGTTAACACCAATAAACAATCGTTGCGCGACTATTCATTATTTAACCCAAACAAAGCAAAGTTATGCATTGGAAAGCCTTTTTTTACCCTTATCAACGGGTAATTACCAAAACATTCATGGTTATGAAATTAACCCTGTTTTTATTGTTCGCCTACTGTATACAGGTAAACGCCACCGGGTTTGCCCAAACCATCACGCTTACCTTAAAAAATGTGCCGATTGAAAAGGCTTTTGTGAATATCCAGAAGCAGAGCGGGTACCAGTTTTTTTACAATGAGCGGCTATTACAATCCTGTAAAAAAATTACGGTGAATGTGAGTAACGTCTCCTTACAAACCGCTCTTGATTTGTGTTTTAAAGATCAGCCTATTACCTATGCCATCGATGAAAAACAGATCGTGGTGAAAGTAAAAGAGTTACCGGAAAAAAAAGAGACGGCTCTACCGGTGGCGCCTGAGCCTCCACCTATACAGGTGCGCGGCTTGGTTACCGACCAGGATGGTAAACCACTGCCGGGAGCTTCTGTTAAACTCAAGGGGGCTGCCATAGGTGCAAGCGCCGATGAAAATGGAAACTTTGTTATTGATGTTCCCGATACCGGCGGCATTTTGGTGATTTCATTTATCGGGCATGAAACCATAGAGGTACCTGTCTCCAAAGCAGGCGTTTTGAGTACGGTTGTGCTCAAATCGGATGATGCGCAGATGACGGATGTTGTTGTGGTAGGCTATGGTTCTCAAAAAAAGAAAGACCTCACCGGGTCTGTGAGCTCTATTAAGGGAGAAGAGCTCACCCAAATAGCCACACAACGTGTTGACCAGGCGCTGCAGGGCCGGGCAGCCGGTGTAATGGTTTTAAACACAGATGGAGCGCCGGGCGGCAATACCACTATCCGCGTGCGCGGAACAAACTCTATCAATGGAGGTAATGATGCACTTGTTGTAATTGACGGACTACAGGGTGGAAACCTCAATTCTTTGAACCCCAATGATATTGAATCGATCGAAATCTTAAAAGACGCGTCTGCCACAGCCATTTACGGCGCGCAGGGTGCAAATGGAGTAGTGCTGGTTACTACCAAACTGGGCAAAAAAGGAAAGCCTGTTATCGGGTATAATTTCACTTACGGATCACAAAGGCTCAACAATAAGCTGGATGTAATGAATGCTGCGGACTATGCGAAAACCATTAACGCCTTTAAGCTTACTCAAAATGGTAGTGGCGCCACCCCCGTACCGGTTTTTTCTGAAACCGAAATAGACAACTTCGAAAAAAATGGTGGTACCGACTGGCAGGATGTGATTTACCGCACCGCACCGCTTCAAAACCACGAACTTTCTGTAAGCGGCGGTACCGATAATATGAAATACCTCGTCTCCGGAGGATACCTTAATCAAAAAGGTATCCTGGTAAACTCCGATTACCTGCGCTATTCCCTGCGCGCTAATCTTAAAACCACCATTACCAGGTGGGCTTCCTTTGGATTAAACTGGTCGGGCACTAAGGAAAGTGGCAACTCTCCGCCATTCGGTAATTCCGATATCAGTTTCCTGGGAAATGCTGTGAATGTGGCACCGCGCTGGGGTGCAACAGAACCCGTGTACGATGCTGATGGTAACTATAGCGTTCATGGATTGGGATATGGTGCATACGACACCTGGAATCCGCTGGCCAGCGCCGCAGAACCGGATATTGATAACAACACCACCAGGAATAACCTCAACGCATACCTGGAGTTTACTTTGCTTCCCGGGCTTAGCCTGAAAATTACGGGCGGGGCAAATCTCGAGAACGTAAATAACCAGATATACCATAACCTGAAGACTTTTGAAGGAAAACAAAACAATGGACTGGGTATATCTTCCGAAAATAGCTATGTACGCTGGCAAAACTCAAATATCCTCACCTATGATAAACGAATAGACCAACATCACATCACCGTTACTGCGGTGGCGGAACAACAATATGCTAAAAATAAGTTCACGTCTATACGTGCCAGTGATTTTACGGTAGATGCCACCGGCATATCCGACCTGGGTGGCGCCGCTATTAATACGATAGCATCGGGAGCCAGCGAACGCGTGTTGAATTCCTATATGGGCAGAATTAATTATGCTTTTGCAGACCGGTATTTATTAACGGCAAGCTATCGTGCCGACGGTTCCTCCGTATTCGGAGAAGATAATAAATGGGGGTATTTCCCTTCGGCATCCGTTGCCTGGAGAGCTTCACAGGAGGCTTTTATTCAGAATCTCGATGTATTTTCCGATCTCAAATTTCGCGCAAGCTGGGGTATAACGGGTAACCAGGCTATCAGTCCATATCAAACGCTCGCAGCGGTAAGCTCCGGCGGTAATTATCCCTATAACGGCGGCGATGGAACAGACCTCGGATTCTACATCGCCAATGCACCTAACCCCTCGCTGAAATGGGAAAGCACTACGCAAATCAATTTTGGAGTTGATATGGGCTTTTTTCAGGGCAGGTTATTGTTTACGGCAGACTATTATAAAAAAACCACCAACGACTTGCTGATGCCACGCACTTTGCCGGGCTATACGGGCTTTAGCAGCATCATTGACAACGTAGGGTCGATTGAAAATAAAGGTGTGGAATTTGCGATTTCCGGCGATCCGCTGGTAGGCGAGTTGAGCTGGAATACAGGGTTTAATATTTCGTCCAACAAAAACAAAGTGCTTGACCTCGGCAATATCGACAGGTTGGGCTACAGAACTACAAAAGGCGGGTATAGTGTAAACTCTCCCTTCATGTACCTGGTAGAAGGCGAACCTTTTGGACAGATTTACGGTTACGGGTACGAAGGCACATGGAGTGAAGGCAAAGCCTCGGATGCCGCGGCGTTTGGCCAGCTACCGGGTGATCCGCATTATACCGATGAAAATAAGGATGGCTTTATCAATAATAAAGATCTGAAAGTAGTGGGTAATGCTTTTCCTGATTTTATTTTTGGATGGACGAACAGGCTATCCTATAAAGGCTTCGATCTTACCTTCCTGATACAGGGCTCGCAGGGAAATGATCTTTTCAATATGGGAAGGATACGGTTGGAAGCGCCGGGAGAAGGAACGAGCACCCGCTTATTGGATCGCTGGACAACTGATAACCAGGATACGGATGTGCCGGCTTTTATCGATGCCAGAACAAGAGAGCAGGCCGGTTTGGTTAGCAAGGTGAATATCTCCGGCGATCAAAGAGTAGCCCGCTGGGTAGAAGATGCGTCTTATATACGATTAAAGAATATTACGTTCGGTTATAATTTACCAGCCTCCCTGGTTAGCCGGATGCACTTTATTAATATCAGGGCGTTCATCAGTGCAACTAATCTCTTTACTATTACCAAATATACCGGCTACGATCCCGAAGTGAGTTCCTATAACGGCAATGATGCGCAAATAGGCGTTGACTTCAGCAACTATCCTCAATCGAAAGTCATTAGTGCGGGTATTAATTTATCATTCTAAAAATGACGAAAATGAGAACTATAAAACTTTATATCCATATTTTTTTCATCGCTATTTTCTTTTTTGCAACGTCTTGTAAAAAGTTAGATGAACATCCTGCCGGGTTTGTACAACCATCCGAATTTTATACTACCCCTGCACAGATTGAAGCCACGTTCGCTGCTTCTATGAACTATGTTTGGGATTACTGGGGCGGCTATGGTTATGGCATGGGCAATTTTATTGACGACGATCAGTACTATGGCGGAGAACTGGTGATCGGTAATAATCACGGAAGCGACTTATGGGATGCGCATTATGCCGCGATATTGAATCTGAACGCGGCCATCGGCGCTATGAAAAAGGGAAGCCTGGACGGTAATGCCTCACCCGAAAAAGCTGCGGAATTAATGGGTGAAGCAAAATTCATCAGGGCATATCATTATTTTATGCTGGTGCGGATGTTCGGTGGATTACCCTTAATTACAGACGATACGGAGAACCCGGCCACCGCGCCAATCAGCCGTTCTTCTGTTGCAGAAGTATATGCTTTAATTGTTAGTGATTTTACGGAAGCCGCCGCGGTGTTACCGCCATTATGGCCCGGCGGAATGAAGGGCCGGCCTACCAGGGATGCAGCAAAGGGGTTATTAGCCAAAGCTTATCTTACCATGGCTACGGCCCCGCTCAACGACGTAAGCAACTATCAAAAAGCGGCAGATTTAGCCGGGCAAATTATCCAGGATGGTAATTACTGGCTGGTGCCCGATGTGCATGATGTATTTACAGTAGCTACAAAGTACGGACCGGAAATGATGTGGAGCTTAAACTCTAATTATGCAGATATTAATACAGACGCCCAGATATACCGGCCGGAAATTCTGGACGGATGGGGCGACCAGTCCGTACAACCGGAATGGGAACAGCAATATCCTGCCTCACCCAGGAAAGATGCGTATATCCTTACCGAAGTGGATGGCTTGCATTACACAAACTGGTCGGATGGGCGGCCTTTCATTAAAAAATTCATGTACGACAACCAGGATGATTATGAAAACTATTCCTCCATTATGAATATGCCCATCATCCGGTTTGCAGATGTATTATTAATTTATGCCGAGGCGGCAAACATGGCCAATGGCTCGCCTACCCAGGCGGCTGTGGATGCGATCAACCAGGTAATAGATCGTGCGAACGGTTATGCTCCCAATGCACAGCACCCCAAACTTACCACTGGCATGACCAAGGAAGCATTTGACGAAGCGGTTATTGAAGAAAGAAACCAGGAATTGTGTTTTGAGTTTGATCGCTGGTTCGACCTGGTGAGAAAAAGGATTTTAAGAGAAAAAAGCATCCCTTCCATACAGCAAAATTTTACGGAAGACGATTATCTTTTTCCGATTCCCGATAATGATGTAGAATTGAATCCGGACATTGCGCAAAATCCCGGTTATGAATAGGCGAAATATGTAACAGCGAAAACCGTTGCACATTCTTTGCTTTATAAATAGAGATTTTGGTTGAACCAGATGCCTGCAATAGATTTACTGTGGTTGAGACCACAGTAGTACGATAGCCTAATCAGGGAACAGGCACGAAAACGGGCAGTATTCGTTTTCGTGTGCCCGCCCGAACGATGTTCAGTCGGACGGGCCTTTTTTTGTTTCTTTTTTGGGCAAACAAAAAAGAAAAAAGAAAATACATCTATTCAATTCGTATTCTTTTAAGATGTACAATCCATACCAGTTAGCTGTAGCAAAGGATACACCTATATTTTCGATTGATGTGCCTAATCATATTAATATATACAGGATACTACATGAATATAAAAAATGATGCATTTGCTTTAATTATAGGACTCTTTATTTCACAACCGTTAATCTGCCAGCCTTATCCTTCTGAAAACAGGCAGCAAACGAATACGGCTGTCTGGAAAAAACTGGGTCCGGGTGGGGGTGGCTCTACATTCATCCCCACTTTTTCATACCATACGCCGGAACGTTTTTTAGTGCGTTGCGATATGACGGGCTCCTATCTTACAACGGATGGAGGAAAGGCCTACGCACAGGTTAACTTTGCAAATGGCGCCGGCGCTTATGCTTATGATCCGCACAGTCCGGGTACGATATATGTGGGATCGGCAGACTTAAACCGGTCTACTGATGGGGGCAAAACCTGGACACGCATTTTTCCCGGTGATGACGAAATACAATCCACTACCTTTTCCGGCGATCATGCCAACTACAGCATCAAAACCGTTCCCGGCACCCTGTATGACGGAGGCACGGTAAATCATATCCGTGTTGACCCCGTTTCACCGCAATCCATTTATTTCAGCATGAAGAACCAGTTCTTCTACTCTGATGATTACGGAAAAACATGGCAAAAAGAAGTTTTTCACCAACCGGTAGATTTTATTTACAGCAACACGCTCGACTGTAAAAATGAGGTATATATTTTCACGCCCGATACTATACATATTTTTCAAAAATCATCCCGGGATTTCAAACATAAGGCAATACCCGGGCATATGTCGCCTGCTTATTCTTTTACGGGTGGCAGATCAACCGGCGATGGTAAAACTATTTTTTACGCGTTGCATTACACCGATAGTGAAAGTATCGTGGACGAATTCGGGCATAGTGAAGTCTGGAAATCGGAAGACAGAGGCGCCACCTGGCAAAAAGTAGAGCATGCGCTCATTAACAATGATCAATCGGGAATAAGCCCAAGCTATTCCATGATCCGGTGTGCCGAATTTGATGCAAGCCAGGCCTACCTGGTGTGTAACCGCTATGAGCAAAAAACGGGTTCAAACAGCACACAGTTCTGGTATGGCGCATTAAAAACAAGCGATGGAGGAAAACAATGGAACTGGGCATGGAAAGGTGGCGGGGGATCGGGGCAATATGGTGTAAAAGATGGCAGGGGTGTTGCGAATTTAAAAGACGCCTGGGTTGAAAAAGCATTTGGCGGAGAGTATATACGATTGATTGACGTGGGCGTGTACCCTGATGATGGCAAGGTTGCTATTGTAACCGATTGGTACCGTACCATGAAAACGATGGACGGGGGTAAAACATGGAATGAAATATACAGCAAGGAACAGACTGATGGAACCTTTACCAGCCGGGGCATGGATGTTACTACCAATTATGGTGTTCATTTCGATCCCTTCGATAGCAATCATATCGCCGTCAGTTATACGGATATTGGTTACCATCATTCATTCAACAGGGGCGAAAGTTGGTCGAGGTCTGTTGCCGGTGTGCCGGCCGGGTGGGTAAACACCTGCTACTGGATGGTATTTGATCCCGGTGTGAAAGATAAAGTATGGTCTGCCTGGTCGGGTATGCATGATTTTCCGAGAGGAAAGATGACACGTAATCCCAAATGGAAGGAAAATGCAAAAGGCGGTATCTGTGTATCGGAAGATGGCGGCAGAACCTGGAAACCCACTGTTGCCGGTATGGGAACCGATGCGCCGGCAACCTGTATCGTATTAGACCCTGTTTCGCCGCCCGGTAACCGAACGCTATACGCCACTGTGTATAATAAAGGCGTATTCAAATCAACCGACGACGGGAAGACGTGGAGTGTAAAGAACAAGGGCATTGAAGACAATACCTGCACATTTGAAATCACTTTAACCAAAAGCGGGGTGCTATTCCTAACGGTAGTGCCTACCCCAATGCATCAAAATGGGCAAAAGGGAAGAGGCTTTTATTCCGGCGCGGTATACCGGTCAACAGATGGCGCAGAAAACTGGACGAAGTTGCAGGTAACGGATGGCGCTTTATTTCCAAACGGAATAGAGGATGATCCACAAAACCCCAACAGGATTTACCTCGCCTGCTGGGCAGCTATCTCTCTGGGCGACCTGGTTGGAGGCGATGTGGCCCGTTCCACCGGCGGGGATGAAGTGATTCCTATGCAGGGTGGTATTTTCCTTTCTGAAGATGCGGGCAATACCTGGACTTCCATTTTCGATACAAGTCAATACGTGTACGATGTAACGGTAGATCCTTACCACCCCGGCCGTTTATATTGCAACACGTTTAATAAAGCCGCTTACCGCAGCGACGATTATGGTAAAAGCTGGAAGAAAATAAAAGGCTACGACTTTCATTGGGGGCACCGCATCATTGTTGACCCGGTTGACACCGAAAAAATTTACATTACTACCTATGGTTCCAGTGTGTGGCACGGCGTACCTGAAATTGAGTAAACTGCAGAGTAATGAGAGGATAAAGGGGATACGGTAAGATCAGCGTCTATAAAGTCAACATAACATTATTCATGAAGTATTACCGGGAGCATATTAGAATATTTTCTTTCTGTTTACTGTTTTTAACCAGCAGTGTATTTGTGGGTTGCGATAATACAAAGCAATCATCGGATGGTACAATGTTAGTAGAGGAACCATCCGATCAAAAAAAAGATCGCTGGGGATTTACAGGTGCGGGCGGCGGCGGGGCGATGTTTAATCCCGCGGTTAGTCCTTTTAATCCAAACCTGGCCTTTGTAAGCTGCGATATGACGGGCGCTTACGTAACCCATAACGGCGGAGTATCATGGCGGATATTCAACCTGCACAGTCCTGTTGATTTTTATGTATTCGACCCCCTCGATTCCAATGTGGTATATGCGAATGCCATAGCGCTGTTTAAAAGCAAAGACCGGGGCTTATCCTGGCGGATGTTATACCCCGATTCTTCCGAAATCAACGGTGTAGTATCGAAGGGCGATCATGCCAGCGAAGTTGTGGTTACCAAAGATAGTACCAGAAGAAAAGTGCTGGCATTGGCGGTTGATCCTGCGAATTCAAAACAATTATACGCCGCGATTTCCATTGATAATAACGCGGCTTTATATGTATCGGATGACGGTGGAATGCATTGGAAAAAAGATAAGGAACTTGAAAATGATATTAAAAACATTTTTGTAAATCCCGCTTCAGATGCACAGGATCGAACGCTTTATATTACCGGAAAACATTCCATCACCGTACGCAGCAACGGGGCATGGAAAATGAATAGTATGCCGGAAGGCGTAAGAAAAATGAATGAATACTCGGGCGGTTATGATAAGCAAAAAAACCAATACATTATCTACGGTATTTCCGGAACTTCTTATTTTAATGCGGATAAAGATGAGTCCGGAATTTTTTATTCGGAGGATGGTGGAGCAACCTGGGAAAACAGGCAGCGCGGTATAACCGAGCAGGGTGTAAACAAGGCAGCCATGCCCGAATGGAGAGCCATTGCAACGAGCGCAATGCATCCGGGCGTATTGTATGTTTCTTACAATAATCTACAAACGAATGAAAGCACTACCTGTATAGGTGTGGCAAAAAGCGAAGACTTTGGAAAAACCTGGGTGCTTTCCTGGAAGGACGAATTGACGGCAAAAGGAAATACGCCCTCAGCCAATTTTAAAAGCGGGTGGATCAATGATCGTTTTGGCCCCACCTGGGGTGAAAATCCGTTTTCCATCGGTGTTGCCCCCGCTCATCCTGATATTTGTTACGCAACGGATTTTGGACGCACCGTTAAAACATCTGATGGTGGAAAAACCTGGAAACAGGTATATACGCAAAAGAAACCGGGAGGCGATTGGGCTTCACGCGGATTAGAAGTAACTACGGGTTACGCGGTGGTGTTTGACCCATTCGATACCAATCATGTATATATTGCCAACACCGATATTGGACTCATGGAAAGTACGGATGGTGCGGCAAGCTGGAAGAGTGCCACTGTAAATAATGGCATTCCCAAAAATTGGGTGAACAGCACCTACTGGTTAACATTCGACCCGGAAGTAAAGGGCAAAGCATGGGCGGTGATGAGTGCAACCCATGATTTGCCAAGGCCGAAAATGTGGCGTACAAAAGATCCGTCGGAGTTTAAAGGTGGTATACTCGTAACAGAAAATGGTGGGGCATCCTGGACCCCTGTCAGCGGCAACATCGGCGAAGCCGCTTTCACTCATGTCTTGATTGATCCATCCAGCAACAGGCAGGCAAGAACATTATATGCCTGTGCATTCGGCAAGGGAGTATATAAATCGGTTGATGGAGGAAAAACATGGCTGCTCAGGAATAACGGTATAAAAGAACAGCAACCGCTTGCATGGCGCATAACAAGAAGTGAAAAAGACGGCATGCTATACCTGGTCGTTAACCGGCGCAGTGAAGATGGTAGTATTGGAAATGATGGCGATGGCGCGCTGTATCGCTCAGGGAACGGTGGCGACACCTGGGAGAAAATGACTTTGCCCGAAGGAACAAATGCTCCAACAAGTATAATCGTTGATCCGGAAAACCAGGGAACAATATTGCTTTCCGCATGGGGACGAGTTACCGTCAATCCATTTACACCGGATATTGGCGGCGGTATTTTTTTGTCGAACGATGGAGGCAAAACCTGGATGCCGGTATTGCAGAAAGACCAGCACATACATGACATTAGTTTTGACCCCCGTATTAAAACGTATTATGCCTGCGGGTTTAATAATGCGGCATACCGTTCAAATGATATGGGCAAAACCTGGCAAACAATACCACGCTACGATTTTAAATGGGGAAAAAGGGTAGATATTGATCCGCGGGATGCTTCAAAGGTTTTTATTGTTACTTTCGGTGGCGGTATTTGGTATGGGCCGGTAGATGGAGAATAAATGGTTTTTTGAACCACGAAGACACGGAGACACGAAGAACCACAAAGGGATTTTGCGCTACGTCTTGCCATAAAACCTTTGTAGTCCAACATACAAAAAAGCAATTTCATTAAACGATTACAATGCAAACCAATATTCAACCCAAACGACTCGCCTCCATTGATGCGCTCCGGGGCTTCGACATGCTGCTGATTGCAGGCGGCGGTACTTTTATTTACCTGCTGCATGGTAAAACACAACTGCCATGGGTAGATGCCATTGCCAACCAGCTCGAGCATCCCGAATGGAATGGCTTTACTTTTTATGATTTCATTTTCCCGCTTTTTCTTTTCCTGGCAGGCACCTCGCTTTCTTATAGTTTAAACAGTGGCTTGGCAAAAGGAGCCAGCAAGGCGGGTCTCTATAAAAAAATGTTCAAAAGGATGCTCGTATTAATCGTGTTGGGCATACTCGATAAAAATTTCCCCTTGCATATCCTGGAACCCTCGCAAATCCGTTTTGGAAGCGTGCTGGGCCGCATCGGTTTTGCCGGGTTTATCGCCACACTGGTATATCTCAATTTTCCCCGGAAAATATTGTACTGGGTAGCGGCTATATTGCTCGGCTACTATGCCCTTTTATATTGGGTTCCTGTGCCGGGTTTTGGCGCCGGAGATTTGTCGTTTGAGGGAAATTTGGTGGGTTGGGTAGACAGGCATTTTATGCCGGGCAAACTCAAACAAGGCACATACGATGAACTGGCGCTGTTAACACAATTACCTGCGCTTTGCCTTACCATGCTGGGCACTATTGCCGGTGACATATTAAGAAGCGGGGTAGCAGAAAGCAGCAAGCTCAGAACCTTAGGGTTATATGGCGTTGTTGCTATAGCGATCGGACTGCTATGGAGCCTGCATTTCCCGATCAATAAACATTTGTGGAGCAGCTCTTTTATCATGCTTACAGCCGGAATGGCATTTTTGTTCCTCGCACTTTTTTATTGGATCATCGATGTGAAAGGCTACACGAAGTGGGCTTTCTTTTTTAAGGTTATTGGCATGAACTCCCTGACCATTTATCTTGCTTACCAGTTTATCGATTTTAACTATTCTTCCGAAAGGATATTTAAAAGTCTGTACATGTACACTCCCGAAAAGTGGCAGGAAGTTTTTCAGGCCCTGGGCGCAACCATACTGGTGTGGTTGTTTTTATATTTTCTCTACAAGAAAAAGATATTTATTAAAATATAAATCTACGGAAATGATTCAGCCCTGCTATTCCTTCTTTTACATAAAAAAGCGCACACAGGTTTTATTGCTTTACGCAGGCATATTGGCAATCCTTTCTTCCTGTAACCCTGTCGCACAAAATGAAAAGGGCAATAGTAATGTGCAGCATTCCATTGTGCCTGTTAATGCCGGAGAGATCGCTTCAGGAACCCAAACCATTGCCATTATTAACGCAACGATCATTGATGGGCTTGGCGGAGAAGCGCTTGTGGATGGTTGTGTATTGGTGAAGGGAAACAACATTGAACAGGTGGGAAAGATGGGCACGATCAGGATTCCTGCCGATGCGGAAATAACGGATGCAAAAGGAATGGCGGTATTACCCGGACTAATTGATGCGCATTTTCATCTCGACCGGACAAAAGACCTTCCCGCAATGTTCCTGCAGCATGGGGTTACCTCCGTGAGAGATCCCGGTGCGTGGATAGAAGTCTATGATGAGGAAAGAAAATCGGGGAAAATGATGCCAAGGTTGTTTCTCACTGGTCCGCATCTCGATATGGCTCCGCCTGCTTATCCCTATGATGCTTATATAGTCAGGGATATTGACGAAGCAATCGATAAAGTGAACCACCTGGCCGACATGGGGGCAACAGCGATCAAAGTTTATTTCAGGGTGCCACCCGGCATAATCAAAGCCATATGCAGCACCGCTCATCAACGCGGGCTGCCTGTAACCGCTCATTTAGAAATTACGGAAGCCATGGCTGCGATTGAAGCCGGGCTGGATGGGGTAGAACATATTACTTCCTTCGGTTTATCGCTTGTTCCAAAAAGGGAAGGAGAGGTGTACCGGCAAGGCATGATGGCCGATAACAATTACCGCAGGCAGGGGCGCTACGCGATGTGGAAAGATATAGATGCCGGAAGCGCCGAAGCGGATAGCCTGGTGAGATTTCTTGTGCATAAAGGCACTTTTGTTACGCCTACGCTGGCGCCTTTTGAATACCAGCCTGCCGCAGATACAGTGGATCGTGTAAAGCTTGCAGGCTTCAATCGCATGAAGGAAATGACGGCGAAAATGAATAAAGCCGGCGTTCACCTGGTGCTTGGTTCCCATTCGCTGGTACCCTATGCCGAAACCGGGTGGGCTTACCAGCGCGAGATGGAGTTGTGGGTAGAAAGCGGTATACCCAACGGCGCAGTGATTGCAGCCGCAACAATAGAAAACGCCCGGTATTTCAGAATCGCTGATAAGCTGGGCAGTATTGAAAAAGGAAAAACCGCAGATATTTTGCTCGTGAACGGAAATCCATTGACGGACATTAAAGCAATGCGCGATATTGAAAAAGTAATGCTCAATGGGGTTTGGGTTCCTGCCGGAGAGAAGTGACCTAAGGTTCACCCTTCTGTATTTTTTATTTTACTCACAAATTATTTTTGTTTTTAAAGGCATACGTGAATGCTTGAGCATTTCCCCACCGCACAGGCCAACCCTTCAGGCGCAAGCCCGGGAGCCGTTTCTACCAACACACCCGCAGAGCATTCACACAACAAAAGGGAAATTTTGCGTATTTTGACCAACTATACATATTAGAATACATAAAGTGAAGAACGAAAAACTGACAAGGAAAGACATCATTGACAACCGCTTAAAACAGGCGGGCTGGAATGTGACTGACCTAACTCAGGTAGTTGAGGAGTTTGATATTCATTTGACAGTTCTTGAAGAACCTGTTACTCCATATGCCGGGCATCAATTCAGTGATTATGTTTTATTAGGCAAAGATGGAAAGCCGCTTGCAGTAGTTGAAGCAAAAAAGACTGCTGTTGATGCTGCACTTGGACGGGAACAGGCCAAACAATATTGCTATAACATACAAGAGGTACAGGGTGGAGAACTGCCTTTTTGCTTTTATACCAACGGGCATGATATTTATTTTTGGGATTTAGAAAACTATCCACCCAAAAAGATTTATGGATTTCCAGGCCGTGATGATCTTGAGCGATACGCTTATTTACGGAAAGCCAGAAGGCCATTAGCCGGAGAACTCATCAACACCAAAATTGCAGGACGGAATTATCAGGTTGCTTCTATTCGTGCCGTAATGGAAGCCGTTGAAAAACGGAAACGCAAATTCTTATTGGTGATGGCAACCGGAACGGGTAAAACAAGAACCTGTATTGCATTGGTTGACGCACTCATGCGAGCAGGATGGGCAGAACGGGTTTTGTTTTTGGTGGACAGAATCGCACTTCGTGACCAAACATTGGAAGCTTTCAAAGAGCATTTGCCCAACGAGCCCCGCTGGCCAAAACAGGGAGAAAAAGAAATCGCAACAGACAGACGGATTTATG
>CAYMKT010000073.1:0-2947 GCA_964391065.1 uncultured Terrimonas sp.
AGGTCCCGAGCGGATTCGAACCGCTGTACGAGCTTTTGCAGAGCTCTGCCTAACCACTCGGCCACAGGACCATTTCTGTTTTTTAACGGGTTGCGAAAATAGGATATTTTTACGAACCACAAAACTACTTACCCATGCAATATATTGCGGAATCTGAATTAATACTTAACTCCAGGGGAGCAGTGTATCATTTAAATCTGCTGCCGGAGGAACTTGCTGACCTGATTATAACGGTAGGCGACCCCGACAGAGTACAGGAGGTAAGCAAATATTTTGACGCGATAGACTTTCGCCAGCAACACCGCGAATTTATTACGCATACGGGCTGGATGGGCAAGAAGCGCATCTCTGTTGTTTCCACAGGCATCGGCACCGACAATATTGATATTGTAATGAACGAACTGGATGCACTGGTGAATATTGACCTCCGCACCCGTACCGTAAAGCCCACTACTACCCAGTTACAGATTATTCGCGTTGGTACCGCAGGATCCTTACAGCAAGATGTTCCCGTTGATAGCTGGGTGGCCAGTACCCATGGGTTGGGTGTGGATAACCTGCTGCATTTTTATCGAAACGAAAATAATGATGAAGAAATTCAACTGATCCAGTCTTTTATTACCCAAACCCAACTGCATAACCATTTTACCATGCCTTATATCAACAGCGCCAGTGTTAGTCTTATTAAACACTTCGTAAAAGGTTTTCACCAGGGCATTACGGTAACCTGTCCGGGGTTTTATGGTCCGCAGGGAAGGGTATTGAGATTGGGCTTAAGTTACCCCGGATTTGTTGACCAACTCAGCCACTTTAATTTTGGAACCCATCGTATCTGCAATTTTGAAATGGAAACAGCGGGTATATATGGGCTCGGCAAATTGCTCGGGCACCATTGCCTGAGTCTCAGCGCTATTGTAGCCAACCGGGTAACCCGGCAATTCAGTAATGACAGTAATGCAGCGGTGGAGAAACTCATAAAGGAAACACTGCGAATGATTACTGCCATATGAGAACGGCTTAATCAATTGTTAACTTAACGCAACCCGTTAACTTAATTCAATGTATAATACAATCAACCAATAACTTTGCCATACTAAAAGGATATGATGGATATTCATTTTTACAAATACCAGGGCACGGGCAACGATTTTATCATATTAGACAACAGGGAAGGGCGGTATTCCAGACTTGATACCCGTGCGGTTCATTTTTTGTGCGACAGGAAGTTCGGGATAGGCGCCGACGGCTTAATGCTGCTGAATAAACATGATGAATACGATTTTCAAATGATTTATTTTAATGCTGATGGTAAAGAAGGCAGCATGTGCGGCAATGGGGGAAGGTGCCTTGTAAAATTCGCGTACGACAGCGGAATAAAAAAAACGGAATATCATTTTATTGCTACCGACGGCCCCCATATTGCCGAAATTGATCTCAAAGGCCTTGTACGGTTAAAAATGAAGGATGTATCGGGAATAAAAGACAATGCCGACCATTTCATCCTGAATACCGGGTCGCCGCATTACGTGCATTTTGTTCAGCAACTGGAAGCGTTGAATGTAAAAATGGAAGGAAGTAAAATACGGTATAGCGACGATTTTGCGCAGGAAGGCATTAATGTGAATTTTGTTGAAATGATTGACGATCATACCATATTTGTGCGCACCTATGAGCGTGGAGTAGAAGATGAAACTTTAAGCTGCGGTACCGGTGTTACAGCCGCCGCCCTGGTTGCAGCCCACAATGAAAACAGTTTTAATGAAATTGACGTGCAAACGCCGGGCGGAAGATTGAGTGTTGAATTTGAAGTGTCGGACAAAAAAGATTATTCCAATATATGGCTTTGCGGACCAGCGGAATTTGTTTTTAAAGGAGAAATAGCCCTGGGCGATTTATAGTTTCTTGTTTCATATCTATAGTTTCACGCACAAACCGGAAACTACAAACCACAAACTTGAAACTTCCAAATCTCAAATTATAATAGCCCTATCTTTACCGCGAAATGATTCAATACTTCAAGAATATCAATGGTGTTACCACCGCTATCGAAAAAGCGGACGATGAAACATGGGTAAATATACTTCCCCCATTGAAACACGAGGAGTTTGCCGAAGTATCGGATACGCTGGAAATCCCTATTGAATTCCTGCAGGATTCACTCGATATTGACGAACGGTCGAGGTTTGAGCTGGAAGATAACGTGAAGCTGATTGTGATTAAAACCCCTACCGAAAACAATTCGTTTAACGAAAGTGATGCGTACTATATCACCATTCCTATTTGCATTATTCTTACCCATAACCAGATTGTAACCGTTAACTCGTTCGAGAATGGCGCTATCAAAAAATTCCTTAATACTTTCCAGAACAGGCATGCCGATAAAAAAAGCATGATGGTACTCAAGATATTTGAGAAGGTTACCCAGGCCTTCATGGAATATCTCAAAGAAATCAACCACCGCAGAAATATTCTCGAACAGCAGTTGTACGCGTCGAACCGGAACGAGGAGCTGTTAGACCTGATGCGTATACAAAAAAGCCTGGTGTATTTTGTAACAGCGCTGCGTTCGAATGAAATGCTGTTGATGAAATTAAAAAGAACCAATTTCCTGGGTTTGAATGAGCAGGAAAAAGAAGAACTGGACGACATGGTAGTGGATATGTCGCAAGCCCTGGAAATGGCTCAGATCTACACCAACATACTCAGCAGTACCTTAGATGCATTCGCCAGCATCATTTCCAATAACCAGAATATGGTTTTAAAGCGATTGACTTCTATTACGATTATTTTACAGTTCCCGGTATTAATCGCCAGCATTTATGGTATGAACGTACCCATTCCCTACCAGCATCAGCCGCATGCTTTCTACATCCCAATCGTACTGGCACTATCGGTTTCCATTCTCATGGGCGCATATTTTATGCGAAAGAAATGGTTTTGAAGAGCT
>CAYMKT010000073.1:3047-18980 GCA_964391065.1 uncultured Terrimonas sp.
TTGCGTGGAAATATTTTATATTACCAATGGTAGCAATACAGTCCCACTCTCTTACTATCCTACCATCTTACTCTCTTATCATCTTACTCTCTTATCATCTTACTCTCTTACCATCTTATCATCTTATCATCTTACTCTCCTATCACCTTACTTCCCATCGCAGCTTTTTTCATTTTCATCGCAGTTTCATGGCCAACATATTTTTCGATCCGGGCTTCAACCCAATAAATGACTGGCGTTAACAGTATTGCAACGGTGAATTTGTAAATATAATTCATGCACCCAATGGCGAGCACCTGCGTCCAGCTCCAGTTGTTACCCAATTTAAACGCAATGGCAAGTACAATAAAACTATCAATGAGTTGCGAAACCAGGGTAGACCCCGTAGCCCTCAGCCACACTTTTTTTTCGCCGGTTACTTTTTTAATACGATGAAACACGAAAACGTCCACCAGTTGACTCACTAAAAAAGCCACCAGGCTGCCGGCAATAATCCACATACCCTGTCCGAAAATCCCATTGAAGGCATTTTGCATATCCGGAATACCATCCGCAGTTTTTGAGCCAATCCACCAGTCTGCAGGTGGTATGTGTATACTGGCGTAAAACATAACAAATGCGTAGGAGATGAGCGCTACCGCGGTATAGCTAATCCGCTTCACCGCTTTGGGACCGTAGTATTCATTTACAATATCCGTCACTACAAATTCCAGGGGCCACAACAAAACCCCGCAGGTAAGCGTGAACGATAAGCCGCTATGTCCGAAAATGGTGAAATTAACAGGGTCGAATCCGAGCAATTTTTCAAGAGAAAAGATTTTACCACCAATGCATTCCGCAATTAATGCGTTGGCCACAAAGAAGGCGGTAAAACCAATAAAAAGTTTAGTGGGTTTATCTTTCAGAATATGCTGTATCATATTATGCGTTAAAATTAAAGGGAAGATTAAAAATAACATTAATTTGCCGCCTTAAATTTGAAATCCTTTCAATAGGATATGCGACCACAAGGGATCGGAAGAAAACAGCCCCTTTTTTTGACAGCAGCTTGATAAAACATACAGAAAGTGAAAAAATTTAATTTCAAAAAGCTTGTACCGCATCTTATTGCCATTGGCGTTTTTTTTCTGGTAGCTATTATGTACTGCAAACCCGCACTGGAAGGGAAGGTGCTGCAACAAAGCGATGTGATTTTCTGGAAAGGCATGTCGCATAATTCATTTGAATACAAAGAGCAAAAAGGTCATTTCCCATTATGGAATACGCACCTTTTCAGCGGCATGCCCAATTACCAGGTAGCTATGGAAGCGGATTCTTTTAGTCCCAATCTTCACAAAATATTGACGATGGGATTACCAAAACCGGTTGATTTTTTCTTTTTGGCTTGCTTGAGCTTTTATATTCTTTGCTGTGTGATCGGCATTAAACCGGTGATTGGTATTCTTGGAAGTTTGGCATTTGCCTATTCCACTTTTAATCCGCTACTGATCGCTACCGGTCATGATACCAAAATGTGGGCTATTGCATACATGCCCGGGGTGCTGGCGGGTTTACTGCTGCTCTACCATAAAAAATATCTTTGCGGACTTGCGGTTACCGCGGTTTTCGCTACCTGGGAAATTGCGTTTAACCACGTTCAGATCACCTATTACTTTTTTATTGCTGCTGCGCTTATTACACTCGGTTATGTAATTCAATGGATCAGGCAGAAAGATTGGAAACACATGGCAATAGCGCTTTCCCTGGCGGTGCTGGCAGGTGGAATTGCGCTGGCAAACGCCGCGATGACGCTGCTTACCACTGCCGAATACGCCAAATACACCATGAGAGGCGGTAAAACTATTGAAACATCCGGTGGAGACATCAAAAAAGTAAACACCAAAGGACTTGATACCGATTACGCATTCAGCTATAGCATCGGGAAAAGTGAAATCCTCACTTTCTTTATGCCCGGCGTATATGGCGAAGGTTCAGGAAGTCATTTTGATGAGGATTCAAAACTGGTGCAGGCGCTGGTAGAAAAAAATATTCCTGAAAGCTCCGCTATACAGGAAGCGCAAAGACTGCCCAAATATTGGGGCGGAATAGAGGAAGGCACGGGCGGTACCATTTATTTCGGCGCCATTATATGCTTTTTGGCGATTGTTGGATTAGTGTTAATCAAAAGCCCAATCAAGTGGTGGATGCTTGCAGCCTGCGTGGTCACTATTTTTATGGCCTGGGGAAGAAATTTTGCAGGATTCAACAGCTTTTTACTGGAGCACCTGCCTTTGTACAATAAATTCAGGTCGCCCAATACCGCACTGGTTATTCCGCAGCTTTTGTTTCCCGTATTAGCAGTAATGGGTTTACAACAAGTATTCTTTTCTACGGATGGAAAAGAACAATTAAAGGCATCGTTCAAAAAGATATTGTATGCTGTTGGCGGCATATTTATCGTGACCCTGCTCATTTATTTCTTTAACGATTTTACCAGTTCTTTCGATTCCCGCATTATACAGGCTTATACTAATCCGCAGGATGGCAATACCGAAATCGGAAAAATGATTGTGAATGGAATGAAGGCCGACAGGAAGGATATGTTCATGGATAACCTGCTCCGTGCGTTTTTATTCGCGGCGCTGGTTGTTGGATTATTATATCTCTACCTGAAAAACATCATCAAGCCGCTTGCCGCTATTATTATATTCCTTGTTGTTAATACGATAGACCTGCTGGTAGTTGACCGCAACTATCTGAATGCCGATAATTATATGGAAGACGAAACTGCGATTACTGCAGAGTATTTTACACCTACGCCTGCCGACAACCAGATATTACAGGACAAGGATCCGCATTACCGGGTATTTAATATTTCAACTGGTGAAAGCTTCAGCGGGAGTGCCGCCATCACCAGTTATTTTCATCGCTCCATTGGCGGCTACCATCCTGCAAAGCTGCGCATTTACCAGGACCTGATTGAAACCCAGCTTTCAAGAAATCAATTAAACATGGATGTGTTGAACATGCTGGATACCCGCTATATTATTGCTCCGCCGCAACAACAGCAACAGCCTGCCCAGGCGCATAAGAACGACGAAGCATTGGGAGCGGCATGGTTTATCAAACACATTAGGTATGTAAACGGACCAGTGGAAGAAATAAAATCGCTTGATGGATTTGGACCAAAAGACACGGTTATTATAGATGATAGCTTTAAGGCTTTAACCGGGAATGATCCGGTAGCGGATTCTGCAGCCACAATACAATTGACCAGTTACGACAATGATGAAATAAAATACAGTACGCAGGCAGCCACGCCACAGTTTGCCGTATTCAGCGAAATATATTATCCTGCAGGATGGAATGCCTACATCGACGGAAAGAAAACAGACTATGCGAAAGTGAATTACCTGTTAAGGGGTATGCCTGTACCAGCCGGTAAACATGAAATTGTATTTAAATTTGAACCCGCTTCATATGCTACGGGGCAAAAACTGATTTATTTTGGTAATGCTTTATTTCTGCTTGCGCTGGCCGGAGGGATATTTTCTATTTGGAAGAACAGGGAAAAATGGATAGCATAATTTATTTATAGCGTTTAATGAATGATTAATGTATTAAGTATTGTTTCGTATCGCTTTTTACCGGCCCTGATGGGCGGAGAAAAGAATATCAGCATATTTAATAATTACCTGTCCCGCCTCGTAAACCTTACCTGTGTTACGGTTAAAAAGGTGGAGATACCTTTCGCAACGGAATATGAAATTCTTCCTGTATTATCAAACAGCGCCTTTCGGTATGTCAATCCCTTTTATTTTTTTACGTTAAGGAAGATTATACGAGCTAAACAAATATCACATATCATCCTTGAACATCCCTATTATGGCTGGTTGGGCATTGCCTTACAAAAATTGCTCGGCATAAAACTCGTCATCCATTCGCACAATATAGAGGCATTGCGGTTTAAAAGTTTCGGCAAATGGTGGTGGCGATTGCTATGGGCCTATGAGAAGATGGTGCACCGACAGGCAGACATGAATTTCTTCATTACCCGCGAAGACATGGAATATGCTATTAACCATTTCAAAGTGGAGAAAGAAAAATGTACGGTGATTACTTATGGGATTGAACGGAATAATGCGCCTGCGTTGCAGGAAAAAACCATTGCAAGGCAAACCGTATGCACCACCCATGACGTTGACAAAAACAAGCTGCTGCTGTTATACAATGGTACTTTGTACTACCAACCAAACCTTAAAGGACTTGACATTATTCTAACTGAAATCAATCCTTTATTGCAGGAGAAAAGTATACCCTATACGATTGTTATTTGCGGTAATCATCTACCCGAACACTATCAAAATCTTGATGCGTATAAAAATAAAAACATCATTTACGCGGGATTTGTACAAGACATTGCAACTTACTTTAAGGCAGCCGATATTTTCATCAATCCCATCACCGACGGCGGTGGAATAAAGACAAAGCTCGTGGAAGCCCTGGCAGGAAACAGTTCAGCAGTATCCTTTGCCAGCGGGGCTTTTGGCGTACCAACAGCCATTACAGGTAAAAAATTATTGATTGCCCCCGATGGAGATGCACAGGCTTTGTTTGAAGCCATTCAGCAGTCTCTTCCCTTCATAAAAGAAGATATTCCGGCCGGGTTTTATGAACATTTTTACTGGGGCAATATTGTACAAAAAGCATTTTCGCATATAGGTTCAATACCCTGATGAAGGCTACATTGCTTACTTTTGATATTTTAACGGATTGGTTCATGCAATACAAAGAAAGGGTGCCGGATGAATTATTTGAACAGGAACATTATCTTGGCCGCCCGGCCGATGTTACCGACAAAATTGTGAGTAGAAGAATAGAGCTTATTGAACAGTTCCCGGATTTTACAGGCAAAGCCTATTCCCTTTTGGATATTGGCTGTGGTAATGGCGCTTCGATGTTTATACTTTCGCAAAAAATGAGGGAATGCGTTGGGATAGATATTGTAGATGACTATGAGCATTCCATCAACGACCATCTCACAAAAAACAATATGACCAACTGCCGGTTTCAATGCGTGGATATTGAAAAGGATATTTCATCATTGCGGGAACCATTCGACCGTATTACCAGTTTTGAAGTAATAGAACATCTGCGCGATGAAAACAGTGTTTCCATTTTCCATAATCTGTTAAAAGATGACGGGCTACTGGCAATATCCGTTCCCAATAAATGGTGGATATTTGAAACGCATGGTGCAAAACTCCCCCTACTACCCTGGAACAGGGTACCCTTTTTTTCGTGGCTGCCCCGCTTTTTGCATGAGCGCTGGGCCAATGCCCGCATTTATACCAAATCAAGAATTACCGGGCTGTTGGAGCGCAACGGTTTTGAAGTGCTCCAAACGGAATATGTGATGGCGCCGATGGATGTGTTGAATGAAGGAAAACTCAAGCGATTTTTAGTTCGAAATTTCTTTAAAGCCGATGCTACCAAAATTCCTTTTAAATCAACTGCGATATTGGTGATTGCGAGGAAGAATACAGCTACATAAAACCAGGGGGTTCCTCAATGGAATAATTAACCGAATAATTATAAGAAGACTACCGGGTTTAAGATATTTTCCATTTATTTGCTAATCCCTTAAAATATAAACGCCTGAATTATGAACTTTCGAACCTATTCACTCACCGCTCTCGCATTAACGACATTGCTATTTACCAACTGTAAAAAAGAAGAAATCATAAACAACAAAATACCGGTGGCGGAAGCTGGAGAAAGCCAGACTATCCAACTGGAGGAAAATGAGGGCTCTGCAACACTCACAGGTACAGGCGCAGATTCGGACGGAAAAATTGTTGCCTATTTATGGAGCCAGGTATCAGGTCCTACTGCTTCAGAAATCATGAATGAAGGTTCCCCCAGCACTACTGTAAAAAAAATAGTTCCGGGAACCTATCTATTTCAGTTAATGGTTATTGACGATGGCGGTGCAACTGGCGTAGATACCGTGTCTTTATTTGTAAAGGGACCGGTATTTGTTACGTTTACCCGGCAACCTGCGAATAATCCTAATGAGGTGCACATTTTAGGAAATTCTTCCTATAACGGCTCTGGCCCGGCCCAGCCGGAAATTGGTGCAGAATCCTGGACCGACGGTGCGCCCATAGGCATGAGGGCAGCGTTTAAGTTTGATTTAAGTAATATTCCCGCAACAGCTACTATTACAAGCGCTAAATTGTCTCTGTATTCGAATCCTACTCCCATAAATGGCCATCATCCCGGGGAAACACGCGCAAATTCGGGTACTGCCAATGCCATGCTTATACAACGGGTTACAACCGAATGGACGGCGAATACCGTTACCTGGAATAATCAACCGGCTTCAACTACTACAAACCAGGTGGTTATTCCTGCCACATCAGAGCCCTTTCTCGATCTAATTGACGTTGATGTAACGGAACTGGTGAAAGGCATGACTGGCACAAATACCAACAATGGATTTTTTATTCGTTTGCAAAACGAAGTGATTTATAATTCAAGGATATTTTGCTCAAGCTTCTATCCTACCAAAGAAAAACATCCTAAACTGGAGGTGACCTACAAAAACTGATTTTCAGAAATTCAAGGTTAGTAACTGAATAATTTATTGATCTAAATATTACAGCATTCATAAAAGGAGTTGCAGAATAGGCAACTCCTTTTACTATTAATCCCTTGAGGTTGTAAGAGCAACTCGTGATACAATTGCTATCGTAAAAACTAAACCAATGAATTGACGAAATCAATTAGTTTTGCCCAATCTTACTAATATATGAAAGTTGTAATATTTGCAGGAGGACTCGGCACCCGGATAGCTGAAGAAACAGATACGCGGCCAAAACCCATGGTTGAAATTGGCGGTAAGCCCATCCTATGGCATATCATGAAAATATACAGCCAATATGGGCTTAACGACTTTATTATTTGCCTTGGCTATAAAGGGTATATGATCAAGGAATATTTCATGAATTATTTTCTTCATAATTCCGACATCAGCATAGACATCGCCAACAACAAGATGGAGGTTTTGGGAAGTAAAACGGAAGCTTTTAAAGTAACATTGGTAGATACCGGCGCAAATACTAAAACCGCAGGGCGGCTGAAACAAATTCAAAAATATATTGGTGACGAGGATTTTATGCTCACCTATGGAGATGGTGTTGCCGATATTGACATTAACGCATTGGCGGCTTTTCACAAAAAACATAATAAAACAGCAACTGTTACTGCAGTACAACTTGATGCCCGGTTTGGAGGAATGGATATAAGCCATACAGGTGATGTAAAATCATTCAGAGAGAAGGCGAAAGACAATAGCAAATGGATCAACGCGGGATTTTTTGTATTAAAACCAAATGTATTCGGTTACCTGGATGGCGATATGAGTAACACCATGTGGGAAGATGAGCCGCTGGAAACGCTTACCGCTGATCATGAACTGGTGGCCTACCGGCATGCGGGATTTTGGAAATGCATGGACGCTATGCGCGATAAGCTGGAACTGGAAGCACTGTGGCAAAACAATGAGGCAAAATGGAAAACATGGTAACGCTGTCCACGCTTTCAAAATACTATCAACAAAAAAAAGTATTTATTACCGGTCATACTGGTTTTAAAGGCGCCTGGCTGATGTGTTTGCTGAAAGAGATGGGAGCATTCGTAAAAGGCTATGCACTCGCACCAGCGTATGAGCAAGGTTTGTTCGACCTTATTGAGCCCATGCATATCGGTGAAACTGTAATTGCCGATATCCGCGATAAAAAAAAGCTGCTAAATGAATTGCATTCATTTCAACCCGATTACGTTTTTCACCTCGCGGCACAGCCGCTGGTACGCCGCTCCTATCGTATTCCTGCTGAAACATTCGATGTTAATGTAACGGGTACGGCTAACCTGTTGGAAGCAGTGAGCCACCTCGCCAATCCTTGCGCCATAGTAGTAGTTACAACTGATAAGGTTTACGAAAATAAAGAACAGGATATTTTGTATAAGGAAGAAGACCGGCTTGGGGGATATGATCCTTACAGTGCCAGCAAGGCTTGTGCGGAACTGGTAGTGAGTGCTTTCCGGAATTCCTTTTTTAATCCTTCCGGGTTCGGTAAGCATCAAAAAGCCATAGCAAGTGCCAGGGCAGGCAATGTAATTGGAGGAGGCGACTGGAGCACAGACAGAATTATTCCGGATATCGTACGTTCATTGCGGCAACAAAAAAATATTGAAATAAGAAACCCCAATGCCGTACGTCCCTGGCAACATGTACTTGAGCCGCTGACCGGTTATTTATTACTGGGCGCCCTGATGCGGGAAGATCACCAAGCGTATTCAAAAGCCTATAATTTCGGCCCATTACCTCACGACCACCTTTCGGTAAAATCTTTGGTGGAGACAGCCATACAATCCTGGGGCAGCGGAACATGGAAAGATACTTCTTCGGACAGTGAACTGCACGAAGCCGGGTTATTGCAGTTAGATATCAGCAAAGCTATGAATGAATTGCAATGGCATCCTAAACTGAATGCACCGACTGCCATTGAATGGACGGTTAGCTGGTATAAACAGCCGGTGGAACAGCGTGCCGCTTACACATTTGAGCAAATCAAAGCGTATCTTGCTTTATGATTTTTTCCGCCACGCCATTAACGGGTAGCTATGTAATCGGACTGGAACCTCATACAGACGAACGGGGATGGTTTGCGCGTACTTACTGCAAAAAGGAATTCGCTCAAATTGGTCATGAAAAAGAATGGGTGCAAATGAATCATTCCTTTACCTCCGAACAGGCAACCATCAGGGGAATGCATTTCCAACTGCCGCCACACAGGGAGATAAAAATGGTACGTTGCATTGCGGGCATAGTATATGATGTTATTGTTGACCTCCGCAAAGATTCACCCCGTTTTTTGCGTTGGTTTGGCGTGGAACTATCGGCCGAAAATAAAAAAATGATCTATATCCCTGAAGGTTTTGCACATGGTTTCCAGGCGCTCACCGATGATTGCGAGTTACTGTATCAGCATACGGCTTACTATACTCCCGGTGCGGAGAGTGGTATACGCTACGATGATCCGGCCGTAGCCATACAATGGCCGCTGCAGGCAAGGTTTATATCAGAAAGGGATACACATCATCCTTATATTGATCAAAATTTTAAAGGATTTTAAATAATGATGCACTGCAGATTTTGTAAATCGGAATTACAACATGTTTTTATTGACCTGAGCAATTCACCAGCCTCCAATTCTTTTCTGAGCAAAGAACAATTGAATGAACCTGAAGTTTTCTATCCCTTAAAAGTATATACCTGTCATGAGTGTTTTTTAGTACAGGTAGATGAATATAAAAAGTCGGATGCCATTTTCAACAGCGAATATGTTTATTTCTCCTCCTACTCTGCCAGTTGGTTGCAACATGCAAAAACCTATGCTGAATTGATGACGCAACGATTCGGTTTAAATACCACATCAAAAGTGATTGAGATCGCTTCCAACGATGGATACCTTTTACAATATTTTCATCAGAATAATATACCTGTATTGGGAATTGAACCCACTGCCAACACCGCTGAGGTAGCCATTAAGAAAGGAATTGAAACCGTTGTAGATTTTTTTGGAGTAAGACTGGCTAAAACCCTGGCATCCCAAAATATTAAAGCAGATCTTTTGCTGGGCAACAATGTATTGGCGCATGTTCCGGATATTGTGGACTTTGTAGCCGGCATGAAAATCGTTCTCGCTCCACAAGGCATTATTACGATGGAATTTCCTCACCTGATGCAATTGGTAGAAAACAACCAGTTCGACACGATTTATCATGAACATTTTTCTTATTTGTCGTTATACACTGTCAGGCAAATATTTACTTCACAGGGGTTGGAGATATTTGATGTGGATGAATTGCCTACGCATGGTGGCTCCTTACGTATATATGGCAAACATACAGAGGATCAAAGCAAACCAATAGCTGATGCTGTTGATGCATTGTTAAAGAAAGAGCAGGAAAAGGGAATTAACGGAATGCAGTATTATAATAATTTCCAGGAAAAAGCACTACAGGTAAAACTGGAACTGATGGAGTTTCTTGTGGAACAAAAAAAGGCGGGAAAAACAGTGGCTGCTTATGGTGCAGCCGCCAAAGGAAATACCCTGCTGAATTACTGCGGCGTAAAAAGTGATTTAATTGATTACGTGGTTGATGCCAATCCGCACAAACAAAATAAGTGGCTTCCGGCAAGTCATATTCCTGTTGTAAATGAAACCCATCTTAAAGCGGATAAGCCCGATTACGTGATAATTTTACCATGGAACCTGAAAGACGAAATCACCAGTCAATTGTCTTATATACAAGAATGGGGCGGTAAATTTGTAATATCCATTCCTCATTTACAAATCATATAGCCGGTTATGAGAAAGGTATTAGTAACGGGTGCAACCGGTTTTATCGGGAACTATTTGGTACAGGAACTATTGCTTAACAAGCAGGAGGTTATCGCCAGCTCCACCAATGAAACCAAAGCGAGGCAAACCGACTGGTTTGAGCACGTTACTTACAAACCCTTTTCATTTGAAAATTATAATGCCGACATCAATTACTATGATTTCTTCAATAATCCCGATATACTGATACACCTGGCATGGGAAGGACTACCCAATTACAAATCTGCCTTTCACACTGAAGTGAATCTTCCCCGCCATACTGCATTTTTGGATAACCTTATCAGTAATGGCTTAAAAGATGTAACAGTTACCGGCACTTGTCTTGAATATGGCATGCAGGAAGGTTGCCTGAGGGAGGATATGCCTGCGTCGCCCTCCATTCCCTATGCTATTGCGAAGGATTCTTTGAGAAAAGCATTGGAGGAAATTCAACGGCGCCATCCCTATCTGTTAAAATGGGTACGACTGTTTTACATGTATGGTAAAGGACAAAACCCAAATTCATTACTTTCGCAACTTGAAAGAGCGATAATAAATGGTGACAAATCTTTTAACATGAGTGGCGGGGAACAGGCAAGGGATTTTTTACCCGTTGAAAAGGTGGCAAAAAATATTGTACGGATCGCGCTGCAGGAAAAAGTTACAGGAATTATTAATTGTTGCAGTGGGAATTCCGTTACTGTGAGGCAACTGGTGGAGGAATATTTAAGATGGAATAACAAAACGATGGCGCTTAGCCTCGGATACTATCCTTATCCCGATTATGAGCCCATGTATTTTTGGGGCGATGTTACTAAACTAAAAACCATATTAACCAATGAATAATCCCATCCAGGAATTTATTAAAGAAAGGGAGCAGCGAATTACAGGCAACGCTGAAAATGACGCTTTGAAAACGGCTGCCACTATGTTCAATACAGAGTCCAACAAAGCATTGTACTCTTATAATTTTTCCTGGATGGGGCGCCCGATTATTCAGTATCCGCAGGACATGATCGCTATGCAGGAGATTATATGGGACCTGAAGCCTGATTTGATCATAGAAACAGGTATTGCCCATGGTGGCTCACTGATTTACTACGCTTCATTACTTGAATTGATTGGGAAGGGAGAAGTGCTGGGTATTGATATTGACATCCGCAAACACAACCGGGAAGAGATAGAAAACCACCCCATGTTCAAAAGAATCCAAATGATAGAAGGATCGTCGATAAGCAGGGAAACTATTGAGCAGGTGAAAAAAATTGCGGACGGCAGGCAAACGATACTCGTATGCCTCGATTCAAACCACACTCACGAACATGTGCTGGCAGAGCTAAACCTATATTCCCCGTTTGTAACTCCTGGTTCTTATATTATTGTTTTTGATACGATTGTTGAACATCTTCCGGAAAATTATTTACCTGGAAACAAACGTCCCTGGGGTGCAGGGAACAACCCACTTACTTCCATAACAAGCTTTTTGGAAAAGAATGATTCTTTTGTCGCGGATAGTGCAATAGACCATAAATTACTGATCAGCGTTGCACCCGGTGGTTATTTAAGAAGAGTGAAATGAATTTACCATTACGTACTAGCATTGATTAGGTATCACAAATGGAGAAAAGTAATCAGGCGTCGCAAAAATTCAGTATTATTTTACCTGTTAGAAACGGTGGACACTTGATTAAAAAGTGTGTAGATAGTATTCTGACTCAGTCATACCAGAATTTTAACCTCCTGATTTTAGAAAATAAAAGTACGGATGGCACTTTTGAATGGCTGAGAACGATTACAGACAGCAGGATGGTAATCTTCCCTTCTGAATATCCAATGACGATAGAAGAAAACTGGAGCAGGATAAAAGACATTCCTAAAAATGAATTTATTACATTAATCGGGCATGATGATGTAATGGACAAACATTTTTTAGAGGAGATGAACCACCTGATTGAGCGTTTTTCTTCTGCGAGTCTTTATCTTTCGCATTACAACTTTATTGATCAAAATGGAAAAGTACTTACCCCATGTAAGCCATTAAAAGACCATTATTCTCCTGCCGAATTTGTCAAGGCAATATTGAAACTAGAAATAGAACCTATAGGCGCTGTTGTCAGATCATCCGACTATGATAAAGCGGGAGGCATACCTCCTTATCCCAACTTGCTTTTTGCCGATTACGCACTTTGGATAAGTTTGGCTTCTGTTTCCTCAGCAGTTGTTCACCCCGGCAGGTTGTTTTCTTACCGTATTCATCTGAGCACATCCAAAACAGCACTGGCAGGCCGATACATTGACGCGCTGTTCGATTTCCTGCAGTTTTTGCAAATACAATCGGAGAAAGATGAAAGGATAAAATCGGCTATTGCAGAAACCGCGCCAGGATTTATTCGGTTTTACTGTCAGTCTCTTTCGCTCAGGTTGTTAAAGACGCCGGTTGTGAAACGGGATAACAAAACAGTAGATTGGTTTGTTTCAGCATGTAAAGAATGGTCGCAAAAATTTTCCGGCACATTATCTACATCGAGGGTAACGAAACTAGCTGTTTTGATAGACAAATCTGCAATTCTCAGAAATGCATATCTCATACTAAGAAATATCTCTAAAAGATAACTGGTAAGTTGACGTATTTTACCGCATCATATTCCTTTAAAAGAAAAACAATTTGAAGACTTCATTTATTATAAGCTGGGCCGATATTTTCAGAAACCCTTTTTACTTCATCAGGAGACGACTCTTCCAGGCACTCAAACAATATATTCCGGAATTAAAAGGATCGGTATTGGATTTTGGTTGTGGCTCCAAGCCATATGAATCGTTATTCCTTAATGCCAGTTCGTATATTGGAGTGGATATTGAAGTGTCGGGACATTCACACCTTAATGAAAAAATCGATGTGTTTTATGATGGGAAAACCGTCCCTTTCCCTGGCAACAATTTTGATAATGTATTTTGCTCTGAAGTAATGGAACATGTTTTTAACCCAGACGAATCATTGCGGGAAATAAACAGAGTGCTGAAACCCGGAGGAAAATTACTGCTTACCTGTCCATTTGTTTGGGCAGAACACGAAGCGCCCTACGATTATGCGCGATACAGCAGTTTCGGAATAAAACACCTGCTCGAAAGAAATGGATTTAAGGTATTGCAGCAAAAAAAAGAAGGGCATTTTACGGAGGTTGTTATACAACAAATAATATTCTATATTTTCTGCCTGCTTCCCAAAAAGCCGGCTTTGTTATATTATCTCTTACATCAGATATTTATACTGCCTTTCATCATTATGGGACTGCTTTTGAATCTGCTCCCAGGCTCCACATTAAAACGAAAAGAGTTGTATCATAGCAATATCGTTCTGGCAATAAAAGTCTGATAGTGGATTCAATACCTATTAAATTAATGTTCCCATCCATATTCAGCTTTGAGATTTTTCCAATAAAATCCTTCTGTAGGTTTTGCAAAATGCGCTTTTACTAAATTTTTGTGTAGCTATATCGCGGTTACATTTTCCAAGTTTTTCAATCAAATCGGGGGTGTCGATAAGTTGCCGAAGCAAGTCCACTCCTTCTAAAACAATTTCATCTTCATTGGTGGACCTAATTAACAGCCCGTTCTTCATATGCTCAATATAATCTGGTATACCATTTACGGCCGTGGATAATACTACCTTACCGTAAGCCATCATGGTCATCACTACTATGGGCAGTCCTTCAAAAGCGGAAGTGAGTATTAATATATCTGATTGACTGTATATAGCATTCATCAATGCCTCATCCTTTACATTTCCGTAGAAGCGACAGTAAGGATAATCATCAATGTTTATCACCTTTTCAACATCCCCAACAAAAGAAAAATGAATAGCATTACCCCCTTCGTGCATGCGTCTTGCAATTTCCGCGATTAAGGGTATTCTTTTTTGAGGAACCCCCCTCCCTATAAATACCACTTCCGGTACTGCATTCCTTACAACTTCAGCCTGAGGAATATCAATGGCATTGTCGATAAACAATAATCTTTTATAAAGTGCCTGAGCTATTCCGTTTTGCTCGTATTGTTCGATCACCAATTTTTTGAGCGCACGCGTACTGAAAATCCTCAGGTGTATACGGTCGATAAGTCCGATATTGTAAGGCAGCCAGGTAGCCAGATGACTCAGTTCAATGCAACGCGTACTTTGTTTTACATGTGGCAGCATTTTATAAAAAAACATGCATTCACCACCAAATAAAACAGGGTTATTGTTTTTATTAATCCATGCAGCGATAACGCCCCTGAAAAAAAAGTTTATAAAATGAAAAAGCTTGTGATCAATATACCGGTGCAGATCTATGATCCTAACGCCCTCTGCTTTGAACTTGTCGAGGAACTGATTATTTTTCGGTTTCTTCGAAAAAATCACCAGCGGCTTCGCATCTTTTACACATTGAATAATATCAATATTAACTTTGGGGGAACCGCCAATATCTGCATTCGGGAAAAAGAGAAATAAATGATGCTGTGTTCTGAGTGGAAAAATGAGACCGAAAAGCTGTCCTAATATCACAAATGGCGACATCAATGCATATTCAATCGAGAATTTTCGTTTTGCCTGTTTGTAAGTCATTTACAGAGAAGTACTTATTAATAACTCTTTTTAGATAATATTCATCAAATTTAATGTTAAGTTTACCAATAATATCACGAATTGCTGAAACATCTATTTGCGGAATACTATCTTTCCTGACAATTTCATAGTTCCCTTTCTTTCCTATAAAACTTTCAATTGCGGCAACAATTTCCACTACACTGTAATTAACAGGATTAGCAATATTGATTATTGTGTTGGCTAAATGATTCTCCCTGACAATATGGTTACAAATCGCAAAGGCATCGTCAACATCAATGACGTTCCTATGCGCATTTTTCCATAAGTAAAAAAAATCGCCTGACAGAATATGCTGAACAAAAAAATTCAATACCGTGTGCGTATTTTTTGAATACCCCGCGAGATTTGAAACGCGGAAAATAAAATAATGCTTATGGTTTTCAGCAATGAGTTCTTCCATCGCCAGTTTATGCTTCACATAGGCGGTTTCCTTTAATCCGCTGTCGTACACACTACAGGTACTGAAGTAAACAAATACTTTATCTTCATTTTGCTTCACACATTGTGTTAATAGCGCTCTTTCCCTGTCAAATAATTGCGCATTAAGATTGGTAGAGTCCGAAACGCCCGATGCGAAAATAATATACCGGTCGTTTTTGCTATAAACAGCAAAAGCTTTTGCTACCATCCCGTTGCCTATTACCATTATATCTTTATTTAAAATGTAAATGTATACCCCCGTAACAAAAAAATACACAATTAAACAAAAAAAGCATCTACTGTGGTTAACAGCAGATGCTTAAATACAATAAAATCAATAGTAAAAATAAGGCGTATGGAGGTTACAAAGACATGGTTCAAACTTCCTTAATCCCGTCTCGCCACCGAACTGGCGCCACTGCTTTTGATGTTGCG
>CAYMKT010000074.1:0-18900 GCA_964391065.1 uncultured Terrimonas sp.
TTTGAAATCAAAGTAAAAACCTAAATTAAAGCCCATCAGGCCCTTCGCCCCGGGCAATCCATGGATGGTTGAAACGTTAAATCCGCCATCTAATCCAAATTCTATTTTCCCCGAATTCAATTTGTCGCCCAATAATATAGAGATCAATATCTGCGAATTTGCTACAAAGCCGAAAGACAGCATAAAGGGGATCAGCAAGAATTTTTTCATCTGGTTTTTTTAAAATTACAAACCAAAACGATATTGTAACCCCGTTATAAGCTGCTGACGACTTCCCAGGAAACCATATTCCACCCTTAGCATCCAGCTTTTATTTAATTGAAACTGGCTACCTATGATAAAATTCCACATGTCCTTTACACCTTTATCCAGCGAATATTGCACAGTGGAGGTCGAAATGGTATTTAATGCTCCATCTGCCGCATTTAAAATATTACCCGCTTTGGTTAAGGCGCTATTGGCTGTTTCGTATTTTGCCTTGTTTATAGGGTTGTTTTGTTCGGCGGAACTAAGGTTATTCCACCAGGAATCAACCTGCGTTTGTTTTTCGACCACTTTTTGCTGACCAGCATCAATTTTTGCCTGCGCATTTCCATCAGCGGGAAGTACATCTTGTAATGCAATTGATCCACTGGTGGCGCTTCCCAATTTTACCCTGAAGCCGCCAACCCATAGTGCAATATTTTGCTCGGGTTTTTTAAATTTAAATGTTTTACCGAAACGGGGCCCAAATACAAAGGTGAAAGCTGGTTTCTCCAATGCGCTAACATCCGTCCAGGCAACATTCATATCCAGGGCGATCCAACCGCCAGCTACTCCTATGGTCGGGGTCATCCCAAGTCCAAAGGAAGTGCCGGTAAAATTGGCTTTGGTATTATAAGTAGCAATTTCCGTCCAGTTATTGCTGCTATCAGGTACCCATATACCAAACCCAACGGCGGTAGAAGGTTTAGAAGCGGCTAAAATTCCATACACGTTCAGGAAAGGTAATAACCAAATATCAGGTCTTATATTTATCACACTGGCTTCCGATACAGCCTGGTTAAAACGTATCACTTCATCAAGATTGTAAAGTGGGCCATTGTTAAAACCTACACTCAGGTTTTCTATTTTGAGGTCGGATTTTTGCCAAAGATAGTTAATACCTATGCCTGCAGAATAGGGTAGGTTAAAGCCGAGTTTAGCCACTTTCTCCCCCCATATCGGCAGACTATAAGGATAGTCGGCTTTTTTCAGGCTATCGGCCACCTCCACATTTTTTTTCCCTACTGCCTTATCACTATACACCTGCCCCAAAACAACGGATGAAAATATACTGAAGGAGAATATCAGCATCGCCTGGCGCAAAAAGTGTTTTGATTTATAGTTATTCAACATCATGTCTATTTTAAAAATTCACATTAACCTGCTCAGTTGTTTATTTTCCGTCGTTAACACGTTAACGGGAAAGCCCCTGAATCATCACCTGAAATAGTTCGCAAAAAAACTGCCCCATTACATTTTACTTCCAATACTGGCTTAGCATAATCATATCGACCAGTTGTGCCAGGCGCCTTTTAGTAAGGCGTAAGGCCGGAACTATTTCAGAAAACCGTCTGTCCGCATTTTAGTAGCCACCGCATCTGCAATTTCATTCACGGTGTTCTCGATCTTTGTTGGATTTACCGTTTTAGTTGTGCCAGTCCATAATAATTTATCCGGCTCAACAGAATAAACCGTGCTTTCAACCATATAGTTTTTATCGGTGGTATAATATCCGGGCGTAGAGTAAAATCCGGCGCCATAGCCATAATATCCGCCATATCCGCCATAAAAGCCAGACGTAGTACCGGGTACATAGGAGGTTTCTTCATCTACTTCGGCGAGGCGCATCATTAAAACATGGGTGAACTTGTCCTGTTTCAATTTTTCACCTAACATATTCGAATCCGCAGCTTTTAAGGCATCGGGAGTAAAAAAAACGTAGGAAGCTACAGCGGTTGAGCCTATGCGTTTCGCCAGATTGTCTTCTACCACCCTGCGGGAGGTTTCATCCTTTACCATTGCTATTATTAAAATCTTATTTGTTGGGTTCGTTACTTGAAATGTGGCTCCGGGTTCCTGCCAGCTTTTTACGATTTTTGTGGATGGACCACAGCCAACCAATAAGGCTGCAGCAAATGCTGTTAAAATTACCTGCTTCATAATTTGTAGATTTTAAGTTTTTAAGTTGAGCGTTTCTAAATTTAAAAAATAAATTTACGTTTTACCAACAACAATATTTTCGTAATTAAAGGATAATTGATTTTATTGCTGCGCTATCGGCATATTGAGGCCCGCCAGCTTGCGTATACAATGCTAAATTAAACCGAAAAATGATCGCATAGCCCGGGTACAGCAATGACGACACTTCCAGGGGCCAAAGCCATGAACCGGCACCGCCGCCATCTTTCAAATATAATATATCCATTTAATGTCGAATCCTGCCTGAGTTGATGTTTCAGGCTGTGTGCTCCCGCCAAAATGATTATTTCGCCCAAAAATAGGTTATTGAGCCACTCACATGCATGCTTGCAGGTGCCACCCCCTGGGGCGCAAGCAATACCCCAACCACGATAAATGTTCTCCTGCAGGCTGCATTTAAGGTTGCGCAGGCACCACAGGTACCGCCACTTTTTCCAGCTCACCAATAAATGGAATATTGCTCAGGATATAAATTCTTACCACATTGAGCAGGTAACTTTCTAACTGGTAAAACTGAGCTGCGGGTTTCACGCCTACATTTTTTGCGATGTTGTCGTAGTATTTTCCGATCAGTGCATCAGTGCTTTTCTGAAGCGATATCGTTTCCTTTGTAATCGCTGCGGTTGAGTTATCATTCAGTGAATCGTAAGCGTTCGCATATTTTTCGAGCAGGTCGACTCTTCGATGACCTAATGCTTTTCTTTCAGTTTCATAGGCGTCGTACAACTTCCAGAATGCATCTTTCTTAGCCTCCGGAACAACGATAAAACCTGCGGAGATTTCTTTTTTTTGTTTCCCATAAATGGCCTGGATCATATCAACGTCTTCCTTATTGCTTTGTGCAAAGGATGAAAATAAAATAAATGTGCCAAGTCCGAGCAGCAGTACATGCTTCATTGTGTGTATTGTTTAATGGTTATGAATAGATTTATAATAAAAAGATTTTCATGTTTCGTTTATTTTTCAAACCGGGATTACCGAATTAAACCGTAATGGTCTTTTATTTCATCAACCCCGACTCGCCCGCGTTCGAAATCGAACAGGCGATCTATTATGTTATGGCGTTACGCCTGCGTAGCCCAGTTGCCGCAGCACATCGGCTTCGTTATAAAAAGTTCTGCTGCGTGCAATTTTCCCATTTTCAATTTTATAAACCGCATTTACCCAAACATACACGGGACCTCTTCCGTCTTTATACTTAATGGTGAGATAGGCCCAATGAGAAACCCAATCGCCCGGATCGGCTTGTCCGCCTTCTTTAACGGTAACCGCTATATTTTGATGGCGGCTGTATTCAATGGATTTATAGAGGTTTTCCGCATTGTATTTCCAATTGTTGATCGCATCCGCTTTATTAACAGAATCGTCTACAGAGGGGCCATAACCCATGTAGTTATCGGCCAGCAGGGCTTCCATTTCTGCGGCATTATTGGCTTCAACGGCTTCCATATATCTTCTGACAAGGTCCAGGTTTTCGCTTTCGTTTTTATTAGCTGAACCGGTGCAGGCAAAAAAGGACGAACTTATAGCAAGTAATAGAATAAGTTGTTTCATAAATCACTAAGTTTTTAATGTTGTGAAGGGTATTTAATTATCCGGGTATATTGTGTTTAACATTCACGTTTCTTACCCGGCTATTTGATGCTATACCCCTTGCCTTCCATGCATGCTGAAAAACCTTTTTTAAAACTGTCTTTCATCGCCTGTTCTGTGCTGGCAGCAGTCGCCTGCGACTGCTGCTCTTTTTGGGCATTCGACTTTCTTTTCTGGCGTGCACCTGCCATCCCGCCCGCCGCTGCGCCAATGGCCGCCCCCTCACCAGCATCGCCGGAAATGGCGCCAATAGCGGCGCCCGCCGCCGCGCCCCTTGCCGCCCCCCTGACAGCCGAACCATCGGGACCCTTTTCAACAGGAGCGGCCTGTACCTTTGGAAGGTTCAGCGGATCAATGCCCGATTGTTGCATCGCCCATTTATAGCACTCAAATTCGTCGGCCTTCTGTTGACCTTGCCCTTGTCCTTTTGAAGGGAAGGCATATAATCCCAATCCGGCTGAAATTTGGTTGTAAGTCATTTTTGAAGTGTCGGGCAATGACGGTGGTTGTTGAGCAAACGCGTTTATAGGAAAATAACTGATGAGCAGGAGGGAAAAAACACGCGAAATTTTAATATGCATACCTACTGGAGCTTTCATAATTGTATATTTTGATATCGTTTGTAAGCCAATTATCATAGGGTTGCGA
The DNA here is from genome assembly GCA_964391065.1 of uncultured Terrimonas sp. Classification (GTDB taxonomy): domain Bacteria; phylum Bacteroidota; class Bacteroidia; order Chitinophagales; family Chitinophagaceae; genus Agriterribacter. Next base: position 4,465 of record CAYMKT010000074.1, read on the forward strand.
TATTACTGTATTACTAATTGCTGCCAGTCAGTGAAAAGCAATAATTCTGACTAAAGGATGGATTGTATTTTAAAAAAGGAGCTACTTTATTTATCGCCAATCAACAAAGGTAAGCCGGTAATACCATAAACTAATACTACCTAACTGCCACCTATTTATTTTGATCCAGGTATTTTAGCACCTCCTGTTCGGGTTCTATTTTTCGTTCAAGATATTCCTCTAATGTAGAAAGCTCCAGCCCGGTTTCTTGTTCGATGTTTTTAATCATATGCACACAAAGTTGATCATCGGCACAAAGACTTTCAAATTCCCCGCTTTCTTGAATTTGTGGGACGATCATTTCGCTAAGCCCCGGAAATCGCAGCAATATGGCGTTGTACTTAAATGATCTAAAACTTCTACTATACTATGGAATTTCGTACTTCGTACGATGAAGGTAAACGCATAGTTTTAGACCAGTAGGTTATACACGGTTACTTAACAGTTAAATCAAAGATGGAACCCATCCTGCTCCAAAAAGTTTATGAGAAATCCATCGTTTATCTCATCTTTTACCTTTCTGGTTACTGAAACGAGGTAGAAACCGATAAAACAGGCTGGTGTTTGACACTTTAAAATTTGTTGGCCGGACAGGAACCGATTTACGGTGGATGGCTTTTGTGAACTGAAGAACGCAAACCTCGCACGGTTTCCCGTTTAAAACGGCGGAACCCGCATAAATTCCAGGTTCAGTCTCCCGGTAAAGTCCGTGAAGCCTGTACTGTTCTTAAAACGACGCTTTTTGAGGAGTTGGTGTATGAACGGAGGAAGAGGGGCGTCATAAAACAGGGCGGTCGGTTGGGCGCATCTTTGTATTTTGATATCCTCCATTGCTATACAACATTCTGCCGTACTCCCGGAATCCGATCATCTCCTGCAACGAAAAAGCCTTCAAACTTAATCATTTGAAGGCTGTGATATTTTTTGATAACTAACTATTTTTGCGGTGAGGGCGGGATTCGAACCCGCGGTACAGAGTTACCCGTACGGCAGTTTAGCAAACTACTGATTTCAGCCACTCATCCACCTCACCTTAGCTGAAAGGACGGCAAAAATAGGGTGAAACATCAGAAAACCCAAATATTTAAAACCGTATCACCTTAAAATTTTTAAAGCCTTTTATCGCACCCTCTTTTACGATTACTTCTTCCACCTCAGCCCGCTGCGGGCCATGATGACACCATGCAATTAATTGCTCCACCGCCTCCTTATTCCCTTCGGCGATCAGTTCAACCGATCCATCCGGCATGTTTTTCACCTCTCCGTTTATACCTAAACGTTCCGCCTGTTCACGGGTGCTTCCCCGGTAAAATACACCCTGTACTTTTCCTTTGATAATTATTATTCGGTTTATTGTCATCTCCTGGTTTTGCTTTGCCAAAAATAAAAGCCCCGGGATTAATCACGGGGCTTTTATTTTTGATGTAATATTTTTTACATAGCAGCTAGTTGTACTTTCTGTTGCAATTCCACCACACTTTCCCTGAACAACCCGTCGGTATCCATCAGGTCCTTTACGGTTTGACAGGAATGTATCACTGTGGTATGGTCCCTGCCGCCGAAATGCTCCCCGATTGTTTTCAGCGAATTTTTCGTGAACTGCTTGGCAAGGTACATGGTGATTTGACGCGCCTGCACAATTTCCCTTTTACGGGTTTTTTGAAGCAACCGCTCGTAAGGAAGATTGAAGTAGTCGCAAACCATTTTTTGGATGGTTTCGATGGTAATCTCCTTAGAGGAGGTTTTTACAAAATTACGCAGTACTTTTTTCGCCAATTCAAGATCAATTTCCCTCTTATTGAGCGAAGACTGTGCCAAAAGGGAAATTAAAGCGCCTTCCAGTTCCCGCACATTACTTTGAATATTATAGGCGATGTATTTTACTACTTCTTTAGGCATCTCCAATCCGTCGTTCTTCATCTTCTTTTCGAGGATGTCCATCCGGGTTTCATAGTCGGGCAGTTGCATATCGGCACTTAAGCCCCAGCGAAACCGGCTGAGCAATCTTTCCTGTACTCCTTCCAGATCCTTAGGCGACTTGTCGGAAGTGAGTATAAGTTGCTTGCCGCTCTGATGCAAATGATTGAAAATAGCGAAGAGGGCATCCTGCGATTTTTCGGCGCGGTTGAAAAACTGCACGTCATCCACAATCAACACATCAATCATCTGGTAAAAATGAATGAAATCGTTGATGGCATTGTTGCGGCTGTGATCCTGAAACTGGTTAATAAATTTTTCAGAACTTACGTATAAAACCACTTTCTGGGGATGAGTACGTTTCACCTCGTTACCGATTGCCTGCGCGAGGTGAGTTTTTCCCAAACCAACCCCTCCATACACAACCAAAGGATTAAATGAGGTAGACCCCGGTTTTTCGGCTACTGTTTTGCCAGCCCTCCGGGCCACCCGGTTGCAGTCTCCTTCAATAAAAGAATCGAACGAATAGATGGGATTCAGTTGCGAATCAATCTGCATCTTTTTCAAACCCGGAATTACAAAAGGATTCTTTACCGGGTTATTTATGACTAGAGGAAAATCCATTTCATTATTGGAATATGTTTTAAAACCGTGACCGGGGACATCCATTGTAAGCGGTTTGTTTTTGTCATTGCCGCTGTCTACCATAATACGATATTCCAGCCTTGCTTCTTTGCCTAATTCTCTCTTCAAAGTCTTTGCCAATAAATTTACGTAATGCTCTTCTAAATATTCATAAAAAAATTGACTGGGTACCTGTATGGTCAATACCTTGTCTGTTAAGCCAACCGGACGGATCGGTTCGAACCATGTTTTAAAATGCTGCCACTCTACGATATCTTTTATAATGTCAAGACAATTGACCCATACTTTATCGTGTGTTTTATCCATTATACGAAAAGCAGTTTATATATTGATTTAAGAATATTATCCTGAAAAATTTCTACTTTTTGTGATGTGAGTAACTCATCAAAAAAAGTATGGCAGGGCGGCGAATATCAACATTTCCGGTTGAAAAAAAAATTTTTTATTCACTTGATTTTTCCCCTGCAACACCAGTGCGGGCATCGTGCTCATTTTTAATTTTCTTCTCCTCAAAAATAAAATCAGGTTTGCTCAGTTCCGGGTTATTCTACCCTGCCCGCCGCCATTATCGTACCGGGTTATTCTTCACTATTGTCCGTGTCATCTTCTGGTTTCACCATCATTGCTACTTATGCGATGCGGTTGTTTTTCATTGCTGTTAGTGTGCTTCTGTTGCATGTTTTTTGATTAATTACTGAATGTTTACCGCACATGAATTTACTGTGCAGGTAAAACTTGTAAATGTTTCTTCCGCATTACGTAACATCAAATTGTGTGTTGAACTAGTTGTGGTTGATAAGAAAGCTAAACGGAGGCTGTAAGAATGAATGATAATACCAGGTTCAACAATATTTTTTTTCATTCATACAGCTTTTTCAATTGCCTGTAGGAAGGTAGATTTTTTTAATCAAAAACAAAAACAAAATTTGAAAACATCACTCATTTTTTACAGCTACATTTGGCCATTAATTATTTAACCATGAGCTACGAACTGACCGGCAGGATTATTGCCAAATTAGAGACGGTGCAACGAACCGCAACGTTTAAAACACGTGAATTTGTGATTGAAAAGACAGAAGACATTGGAGGAAGGATGATTACCAATTACGCCAAATTTCAATGTGTACAGGATAAGACTACGATGCCCGACCGTTTTGCTATTGGGGAAACGGTAAAGGTGCATTTTAATATAAAAGGCAGTAAATGGGAGAAGAACGGACAGGTAAATTATATTACCAACCTGGACGCATGGAGGATGGAATCTGTTAATCTGCAGCAGGAGCAGCCGGTTAGCGTTCCAAATGATTTCAGCGCTGACAGTGTGTCCGGTTCACCTCATGCTGATGACTTACCCTTTTAAATAGTACCACTTGCAAACCGTTCGAAAGCGTTTTAGGATGAATACCTGACTTCTACTGAACATGCAAAAAAAAATTGGGCTTCGCCTGCTTCCTTCAGAGGCTTCTGATGCATCTGTTATCAAAGAGCAGGTTAGCAGCCATCTCGGCATTATACCCGATCATATTACCGGGTATCATATTCTAAAAAGATCTATCGACGCAAGGGGCAGGCAGGTATGGATAAACCTTACCATTAATGCGTTTATTGACGAACCCTTTGAGCAAAGACCGTTATTGAATTTTGATTTTAAGGACGTGACCAAAGCGGCCAGTAAAACAATTATCATTGGTGCGGGGCCGGCAGGGTTCTTTGCTGCCCTGCAGTTAATTGAGCAGGGAATCCAACCCATTGTACTGGAAAGGGGCAAAGACGTAAGGGCAAGAAGAAGAGACCTGGCTATTTTGAACAAAGAAGGGATTATTAATCCCGAAAGCAATTATTGCTTTGGAGAAGGAGGCGCCGGCACCTACAGCGATGGCAAATTATATACACGTAGTAATAAGAGGGGCGATATAAACAGGATACTCAACCTGTTTGTGCATTTTGGCGCCGAAGAAAATATTTTGTACGATGCACATCCCCATATTGGAACCAACAAGCTCCCCCATATCATAACCGCTATGCGCAACACGATTGAAGCTTGCGGCGGCGTTATCTTGTTTGAAAAAAAAGTAGTGGATTTTGTGATGACTGGCGACAAACTGCATGCAGTAAAAACAGCCGACGGAAATAGCTTTGAAGCGGATGCTTTTATATTGGCAACCGGACATTCGGCGAGGGATATTTTTAGTTTGCTGGATCAAAAAAAGATACTGATTGAGTCTAAACCTTTTGCATTGGGCGTAAGGGTTGAGCATCCGCAGCGTTTAATTGACCAGATTCAGTACCATCATGCATCGGATGTGCCTGCTAACGGTTTTGTCCCTGCCAGTCTTCCTCCGGCTTCCTATAGCCTGGTAACCCAAGCCCATCAACGCGGCGTATTTTCATTTTGCATGTGTCCTGGCGGTATTATTGCTCCGGCAGCTACAAATCATGGCGAACTGGTAGTAAATGGCTGGAGCCCGTCTAAAAGAAACAATCCCTACGCCAATAGCGGCATTGTGGTTACCGTGGAAGAAAAAGATGTGCAGGACTTTAAAAAATATAAAGCGCTTGCGGCCATGTATTTCCAGGAGGCTGTTGAAAGAAAGGCTTATGCGGCAGGCGGTGGACAGTTTGTTGCTCCTGCACAACGCATGGCTGATTTTGTGAACAGGATAACCAGCACTACCCTCCCTGGCTGTTCTTATTTGCCTGGCGTGCATACCACATCTTTAGCAGATGTGCTGCCTGCTTTTGTTTACAATGCCTTGCGGGAAGGGTTTATAAGTTTTGGTAAAAAAATGAAGGGTTACTTTACCAATGAAGCCATTGTTGTTGCTACAGAAAGCCGCACCTCATCGCCAGTGCGAATTCCGAGAGATCCTGTAACACTTACGCACCCGCAAATACAAAATCTGTATCCATGCGCTGAGGGAGCAGGCTTTGCCGGTGGCATAGTTAGCGCCGCCATGGATGGTGAGCGTGTTGCTATGGCCGTTGTAAACAGGGCTGGTAAATGAGCTAACATTGTTTTTTAATGTTACAATGAGCACAGATTTTTTTTCCAGTGATGTTTCGCGGTTTTCCGCTTATCCTTTCTGTTGCATAAATTCCTTTGCAGTACCAAAACTTTTTAGAATCTTTAGGCCTCGTTAGTTTTCTTATTGTCTTTTCACATCGTGTTTTCAAAACCAAACTGAAGCAACCTGATTTATATATGCAGAACATTTTAGAAGTTCATCAGCTAAAAAAATATTTCGCTACCCAAAAAGCGGTGGACGATGTGAGTTTTACTATAGAGCAGGGAGCGATATTTGGAATGCTGGGTCCTAATGGAGCCGGCAAAACTACCTTGCTCAGAATGATCACCGGAATTTTTTTTCCCGACGAAGGCTCCATTGTTTTTGAAGGGAAGAAATTCGACCCCATAAACGACATTATCCGTATCGGCTATATGCCTGAAGAAAGGGGATTGTATAAAAAAATGAAGATCGGCGAACAGGCACTTTACTTAGCCCGGTTAAAAGGCTTAAGTAAATCCGAAGCCATGGAAAAGATAAAATTCTGGTTTAGCCGGATGGAAATGGAAAGCTGGTGGAATAAAAAAGTGCAGGACTTAAGCAAGGGGATGAGCCAGAAACTGCAGTTTGTAACCACGGTATTGCACGAACCAGGGCTTATTATTTTAGATGAACCTTTCAGCGGACTTGACCCGGTGAATGCCAACCTGATAAAAGATGAGATATTCAGGCTGGCGAAGAATGGCAGCACCATCATTTTTAGTACCCACCGGATGGAACAGGTGGAAGAGATATGCGACCATATTATCCTTATCAATAAAGGACATAAAATCCTGGACGGCTCCGTGAAAAATGTAAAACAGGATTTTAAAGAAAACCTGTTCAGGGTGGGGTTCGAAAAGAGGCCGGCGGCACTGGAGAACAATTCGATTTTTGAGGTAACCGCAGAAAAGAACGACGCTTTTATTTTAAAAATTCACGACGGATACAAACCACATGATGTACTGCAGCATTTATTGTTGCAGAAGCACGAGATTATCTCTTTTAATGAAATCCTCCCGTCGTTAAATGATATTTTCATTAAACTCATAGAAGGAACGCCTTTGGCAAGACGATTCCAGGCAGATCATGCACCGGCATAAACGTGCACTTAAAAAAACATCTCAACTTTATCAATTCAGGGTATGAATAAAATCGGGCTGATCATTGAAAGAGAATACATGACGCGGGTAAAAAGAAAATCTTTTTTACTTACCACGCTTTTGGTGCCCATAGTAATCATAGCGTTCTATGCCATCATCATAGCCGTTTCCGTCAGCGGTGAAAGCAATACCCAGCATGTTGCTATTCTCGACGATGCCAACCTGTTTAACGGCAAAATAGAACCTGCCAAAAACGACAAGTCTACCTACAACTTTATACACAACGAAACGGAGCAATCTTTCAAGAGCAAATACAAGAAAGAGGGCTACAGTCTGTTTCTGTATATACCGGCATTCAGTGGATCAGACCCCGCCCAAATAAAAGTGCATAGCCAGGCTTCGGTTAACCTGTTTGTGAAATCGGCATTGGAAAGAAAGATTAACCAGGCGATTGAAAGAAGGCGGTTGGTAGAAGCGAACATTGATCCTGAAATTTATAAAAACATAAAAGCAGACGTAACCATTGAAAATGCCATAGACTCGGGTAAAGGAGAAAAGAAAAGCATTGCCGGGGTAGCCTATGCGGTTTCCTTTGTTGCAGGCATCCTGATCTATATGATACTACTCATATATGGTACCATGGTAATGCGTGGCGTAATGGAAGAAAAAACAAACCGCATCGCGGAGGTGATCGTAAGTTCGGCCAAGCCTTTTCAGTTGATGCTTGGAAAAATAATAGGAATCGGCGCCGTGGGATTAACACAGTTTGCTATATGGATTGTTGTTATGGGGTTACTGCAATTGGTCATTCCTCTTATTTTCCCTGAAGTGTTCAGGCAGCTATCTGATCCTTCCATTGCCACTGCGGCCACACAGCAGGTGGGTTCAGGAAAGCTGGCCACCATCATTGAAGGATTCCATTCCCTTCCGTTGGGCTTAATTTTATTTTGCTTTATGTTTTATTTCCTCGGCGGCTATTTACTGTATGCTGCTTTATTTGCGGCAATTGGCAGCGTGGTAAGTGAAGATCAGCAGGAAGCCCAGCAACTCGTATTTCCAATTATGATGCCATTAATATTGGGGTTTGTTATTATGACCAAAGCGATTAACGATCCCGATAGTGGAATAGCAGTCTTTGGAAGCTTATTCCCCCTCACCTCTCCTATTGTAATGATGGGCAGAATTACTTATGGCGTGCCCTGGTGGCAGTTGGTCCTTTCTATGTTTTTATTGGTACTCACATTTTTATTTTTTACCTGGGTCACTGCTAAAATTTACCGCACGGGTATCTTATTGTATGGCAAAAAGGTTACCTGGAAAGAAATGTTTAAATGGTTGGTGAGGAAAGGATGAGAAAACATGGCTATCCTTAATTGAATCTCCAAAACATAACCATAAATATTCTTCCAATGAAGTGCAGGATGCTTTTCCTTTTATGCCTGTTGTCATGTACTATCGCAACGGCTCAATTCAGGGTAAGTGATAATAAACGTTTTCTTCTCAGGAATGATAAGCCCTTTTTTTATTTGGGCGATACCGGCTGGGAGCTATTTCACCGGCTGAACCGTGAGCAGGCAGATTATTATCTGAAACACCGGTCGGAGCAGGGCTTCACTGTTATCCAGGCCGTTGTGCTCGCTGAATTTGATGGATTACATACCCCTAATCCTTATGGTGATCTTCCACTTCTCCACGACGATCCCGACCAACCTATTGAGGCCTATTTTAAACATGTGGATTATATCATAGATAAGGCGAATGAATATAACATGGTGATTGGTTTGTTGCCATCCTGGGGCGACAAGGTATTTAAAGGCACCTGGGGTACGGGACCTGAAATTTTTACTACTGCCAATGCTAAACGATACGGCGCATGGCTGGGCAACAGGTACAAAAATAAAACGAATATCATCTGGATCGTAGGCGGCGACCGCAACCCCCGTAATGAACAGGATGTAGCGATATGGCGGAGCATGGCTGAAGGAATTATAGAAGGATGCGGCACTGGTAAAACCCCGCTTATTACCTTTCACCCCCAACCCAACGCACTGGGCAGCGCCGAATGGTTTATGAAAGACGACTGGCTATCGTTTAATATGTTTCAAAATGGTCATTGCCGCAATACTCCTGTGTACGACAAAATACAGACTGTTTATAATGCTACCCCGGTAAAACCGGTGATGGATGGGGAACCGCTGTATGAGGACCATCCCGTTTGTTTTAATGCCAAAGAATTGGGTACCAGCAACGCCTATGACGTCAGGTTATATGCTTACTTAGATGTATTTGCCGGGGCGCACGGGCACACCTACGGGTGCCATGATATGTGGCAATTTTATTCACCCTACCGCGAAGAGGTAAACGGTCCGCATGTATACTGGCAACAAGCTATGGACTTACCGGGCGCTACGCAAATGCAGTATCTTAAAAGACTGATACTGTCGCGTCCTTTTTTAGACCGGGTTCCGGACCAGACCCTGGTTATTGAAAATAATGAAGCCGCTTCGGAACGCATACAGGCAACGAGAGGAAAAGATTATGCATTCATTTATTCGGCTGCAGGAAAGCCGTTTACCGTTAATGGTGGAAAAATATCGGGCAATACATTGAAGGCTACGTGGTATAATCCAAGGAATGGAAAAACCAGTGCTGCCGACGAAATGAAGAATAAAGGTCAGCAAAAATTTACACCACCCACTGCCGGATACGGGCAGGATTGGGTTTTAATACTGGATGATGCGGCTCAGCAAGCTCAACTCCCTTAGTTTTTACAGAAGCATCTTTTGAATAGCCGCCTATTGAACAACCATAAAACATGGTGCAAAAAAATACCACACCCGCCGGTTTATAAACGGCAGGGGTGGTAAATGCCATATTTTCCTGGGACTGTTCCCTATTTATTGAATAACACCACATCCAATTCTTGTACCGGCGTTGCCTGCCGGTTGCGATGTGTAATCATCTACGCCGCCATGAACAATGATGGCTTTGTTTAAGATGTTTTTACCGGCAGTGCCTCCGAGCGTCCATAAATCAGTTGTCAGACTTAATGTGCCTTTTCCTTTACTATCCAGTTCTACATTGCCGATATCGCCGGAATGAAATTCAGCGCTTCCCCATTTGCCATGCGCTTTGTTGGTGGGGTTCCAGTGACCATGCGACATTTTACCGCCATCACCACAGTCGCCATGCTCATGAATATGAACGGCTACGCTTTTTCCTGCTTTAGCCGGGATCATGATTTCGAGCTCCATTTTTACTTTGCCGCCATCAGCCGCAACAAACTTTGCTGTTCCGGTTACACTGGTATCGGCAAAAGTACCGGTTAACACGGCTTCGGCCTGTTGTACCATCGGTACTGGCGCCATAGCATGCGCAGAATCGGATAATGATTCCATGGTACTGGCACTGTCTACTGCCGGTTCATTAGTAGCAGATGGATTGTTACATGAAAATACAAGAGCGGCGGCTGGTAAAAGGGCCAACCTATACAATGAGCGTTTGCTGAGAGAGAGGAAATTCATGACTATATTATTTTTTTAATGATGAGAACAAGCTGCAAAGTTACAAAAACCTTACCCTCCTTTTTTTATCCGGCGTTTTTTGTTTCAAAAGGACAGCTTTAGCAAATAAAACAGACAATCGGGGAAATTTATCGCCACATTGTGGAAATAGCTACTGGTATACCTTTTTACTTACAGCGTTCTGTTGGGCTGCAGGTTTTAATGATAACAAAATTTGCCTGGTAACGTGAAATACATCTTTCCACCATAAAATATTTCGGGATCCCTTTTCTAATTGTCCGTAAATAACATTAAATTCATTGCCCAATAAGCTACATCGAACCACCCATCATTTCCTCATTTTCCAGCTAAACCCGTTGTAATGAAAAAGATACTTCTTATTATTTTTCTTTTTATTGTAATTGCTGTTGCAGGCATAGCAGGATATTTGAAGTTTGTACTGCCCAAAACAAGCCCTCCTCCCGATCTTAAAGTGTCGCTTACACCCGAACGAATACAGCATGGAGCCTATCTCGCCAATCACGTGTTGGTTTGTATGGATTGCCACTCTACCCGGGATTGGAGCCGGTTTACGGCACCGCTTGTACCCGGAACACTGGGTATTGGTGGAGAATTTTTTGGAAGAGAGATGGGTTTCCCGGGCAACTTCTATTCAAAAAATATTACCCCTGCAAGCCTCAGTAGCTGGACTGATGGCGAAATTTTCCGGGTCATTACCACCGGCATTGATAAAAACGGAAACGCGCTTTTCCCGGTGATGCCTTATGCGCACTATGGCAAAATGGACAAAGAAGATGTATATGATATTATCGCCTATTTGCGTCAGTTGCCTGCAATTAAGAGCACGGTTCCGGAACGCAGTATTGATTTTCCGATGAATTTTATCATTAATACCATTCCTATTCCGTCAGTTCCCATGGAACGACCAGCCCAAACAGATATGGTAAAGTATGGTGGATACCTTGTTATGGTAGCCGCGTGCACAGAATGCCACACCCAGGCCGAAAAGGGAAAGCTTATTCCGGGATTAGAGTTTGCAGGCGGAAGGGAATTTCAAATGCCCAACGGAGTACTGCGGTCGGCAAATATCAGCCCCGACGTTGAAACCGGTATTGGCAACTGGACTGAGGATGTGTTTGTAACCCGTTTTAAAGCATATACCGATTCCGCAAATATTTCGAAAATAGAAAACGCGCGTGTAAATACTATTATGCCCTGGGCGATGTACGCGGGAATGGACACAACCGACTTAAAAGCCATTTACACTTACCTGAAAACCCTGAAAGCCATCAAAAACCAGGTAGAACATTTTCAGTTGTCTTCTAAGTAAAAGATAACAGCACCCGGCGCATGAGCATTTTTTGGAATGAGCCGTTATACCCGATGATATTGCCGTGGAAATTTTTATAACTGCTCAACAGGGAGGTTGCTTATTTTTGCCGCCTTATGTCGCTTTTTATCGCATCGCTGAATTCGGGTAGCAATGGAAATTGTTATTATATCGGTAACCACCAGGAAGCCGTATTGGTTGATGCCGGTATTTCCTGTAGAGAAACAGAAAAACGAATGAAACGCCTTGGGCTGGATATCGGCAAGGTTAAGGCCATTTTTGTATCGCACGAACATTCCGACCATATTACCGGCGTTCCCGGTTTATCAAAAAAATTTCAGCTTCCTGTTTATATTACGGCCCATACATTGGTATCGGCAGCTATCCCGATTGAGCCGAATCTTACACGTTCTTTTCTTCCGCATCAACCGGTTGTTATCGGAGGTTTAAGTGTGACGGCATTCCCAAAGTGTCATGACGCTCAGGACCCGCATAGTTTTGTGATATCGAACAATGCAGTGAAAGTTGGCGTTTTTACAGATATCGGAAATTCCTGTGAGCATGTGGTGAGTCATTTTAAACAATGCCATGCGGTGTTTCTCGAATCTAACTATTGTGAAGACATGCTTGCAAAAGGCAGTTATCCCTTTTATCTTAAAAAAAGAATCAGTGGCGGCAATGGCCACCTGTCCAACAAGCAGGCCCTTGAATTATTCACTCAACACAGAACGAAATGGCTGAGTCATCTCATCCTGTCGCATCTCTCCAAAAACAATAATAATCCCGAACTGGTGGAGCAGCTCTTTACCAAGCAAGCCGCGGGAACTAAGATTATTATCGCTTCAAGATATCACGAAACGGAAGTATATTGCATAGAACAGGATATGCGAAGTAATGCGCCTGCAAAAAAAAGCCCAACCTTTATCTCTACGCAGCTTTCCCTGTTTTAAAGACAGGTGGTTGCCGCCGGTATTAAATTCATCCACTCTTTTATCGCTGCAGGCTTAGCGTAAATCAATTTGGACCAGTATTTTTCGTATTTGCAGGCAAAAAAAGCGCACCGTTCTTTTTTACAAGAGCTATAAACACGTAATTACCCTCATACAACAAGAAAACTACTCATCAAAATAACTCTTTTTACCTGCATTTACTGTTGTATTATACGGGATTGCACTTACTTAAATGGGCTCATGCAAATACGCTAAGAGTAAGTGCTTAACAGGGGTTTATCGTAATTTTCCCTGTGTGTAGTGAATCAATGACGTAACAATAATAGGTTGGTCTATTTTTAAATGATTATAGTAGATGTTACTTTGTTATAACAAATCCAGTGATCCCTAAGCAATAATTCAATATCCGGAAAACCAATAACCTGATACCTGTAAAAAACCAAGCGGCATTTGATCAACACCAATCCAATACCTTACGAAAGAACCGCAGTGCTTTTTAACCGTCCGTTTAAATCATTGCAACGTACCGGCAACAGGAAATGGAGCAGCTTTAGCACACTGATCCCCTTCACAGCCTAAATGAATCGTCCATTTTCTGTTGCTTTTACTATCCTCCTCCCTGCTACACGAATCTCCCCATTTACCTTTCAGGCTTTATTGTTTCAGAAAAAGATACACCTGAGCGTGTTGAAAACACTGATATTATGGTAATGCAAGTCAATTGCTATATTACACGAGCCCGCTGATGTCTATCAGGTACATCTGTCTGCCCATCCCCTCATGCGTTGAATCAATAATCACCATCTTCCCATCGGGCGAAAACCTGGGATGTAAATCGCATCGCCATTCTCCTGTATATGCTGGAGGTGCCGAAAAGTTACCGAGGTCGTACCTTTTGTTCACTGGTATATGATAGAGATAGGGCGTTTGCAGGCGGTCGTCTCCCTGCGGATAGCAGTCATTCAATATCCATTCGTTGTTGCTGTGAGGCAGGTAAGTGTTGTGCCCGTTTACCATCATCACGCCTTTGCCCACCGCTTCAATATCCGTGGTTTTATCTTTTAATAAATAGAATCCGTCCGGATAACCGATGGGCCTTGTCCACGCACAAATGTGCCGGCTATCACGCCAGATGAAATGGGAAGAATAACCGGAGGGATCAATTACATATTTATCGTTGCCATCTTTATTTGCAGTAAACATGCGGGTAATGAAACCGTTCCCTTTTTTGCCGGCATCGCTTTCTTTTCTCCAGCGGTTCAAAAAAATAAAGCGGTCGCCAACGGGATTGATGAGCAGGTGATTGTACCAATGCCAATATTGTTGTACGTCCTCTCCCAAATGGGGCATTTTGCTGCAGGTTGAATAAGGGATGATAAGCTTATCTTTGCCTGTTTTCATATCCATGCGATAAATCCCCGATTCATCAGGCGCATGCATGCTTTTAAATGGGTCTGGAACTCCTTTATAACCATAGCCGGGTCTTAAATCCTGCAGGCGGCCAAAATCCAAACCAAGCGCCCATTCTGCATTGGGACTAATAGTGTAAATGGGTTTTGGTAATGTTCTTTTTTTCCCTGTATTCACATTGAGAATATGTGAAACGAACCGGGTACCTATCCTGTCGTTCCATATAATCTCATCCCTGGAACCTGGTAGCCACTGCAACATACAACCCTGTTGCCAACTCCAGGCGCTGCTTGTTCCCAACTCTATCCATTTGTCGTTGTTTTTTAAATCAACCATCCCTATAGTGATCTGATCATCCGGTGTTGGCGTTCGACCTTCAAAATTCACCTGCATACCCAAAGCAAAACGATTGGAAATATCTATCTGCCATTTATCATAGTAACCAAACCAATGAAACAACGGGCCATTGGTGAT
>CAYMKT010000075.1:0-3072 GCA_964391065.1 uncultured Terrimonas sp.
GCGGCGGATATGAGCCCATAAGAGATTGCGTTATTCCACAAATAAAAAAAGCCTCACGAATGAGACCTTTCTTTTGTTGCGAGGGGAAGGATCGAACTTCCGACCTTCGGGTTATGAGCCCGACGAGCTACCGCTGCTCTACCTCGCGATGTAATATTTTTTAATTCCTTTAACTTTTGTTATGCTGTCTTTGCAGAAATTTTTCTCTTTTGCTACTCAATCACTATCCTTTTCCACAATAAGGAGGCGCAAAGGTAAGCTTATGTATTTTATCAGCCAAACAATTTTTGTTTCAACTACCTTTGCAGGAATTTTTATGTAAATAATGAAAGTAGGATTTGTAAATATTTTTGGTAAACCCAATGCCGGTAAAAGCACCTTGCTCAACGCCCTGATAGGGGAAAAACTGGCTATTGTGTCGCCCAAAGTACAAACTACCCGTCACCGAATTAAGGGTTTTCTGAACAGTGAGCATTACCAGGTTATTTTTTCGGATACACCCGGTATTATAGAACCTAAGTACAAATTGCATGAAAAAATGATGCATTTTGTCAAAAGCAGTTTAGAGGATGCAGATCTTGCCCTGCTTTTAGTAGACGTACACGATAACCTTGACGAAGTAGATGCCATTTTTTCAAGTCTTAGGCTGAAAGTGCCGGCCCTGGTAGTACTTAATAAAATAGACCGCTCGAGACCGGAAAAGATCGAAGAAGCTAAAGCGTTTTTCAAGTCGAAGTCTTATTGTAAAAAAACAATACTGATTTCGGCGCTCAAACAAATAAATATCGATCAGTTATTAGATGAAATACTGGACTTTTTGCCGGAAGGGGAACCTTTTTATGACGGAGATGATTTAACGGATTTGCCCACACGTTTTTTTGTGGGAGAGATGATACGGGAAAAAATATTCGACCTTTTTCAGGATGAAATACCTTATCATACCGCAGTGGTGGTGCGGGAGTTTAAAGAGAAAATAAGCCTGGTTAAAATAACCGCTGAAATTATTGTTCATCGCGAGTCACAAAAGGCTATTATTTTAGGCGATAAAGGCAAAATGATCAAACAAATTGGAACTACTTCACGCCAGGAAATTGAAACTTTTCTTGGAAGTAAAGTGTTCCTTGAATTATTTGTAAAGGTGCGTCCAAAATGGCGGGACAATGATCTGCACCTGAAAGAATACGGGTATTAATCTGGAAATGACGAAGAGGTGGTTGTATCATAAAAACAATACAAACCACAAAATACAAACTTTTAAATATGAGTTTTACAGTAGCTATAGTAGGAAGGCCGAATGTAGGGAAAAGTACTTTTTTTAATCGCATGCTGGAGCAACGTAAAGCGATTGTTGACAACGTAAGCGGTGTTACCCGCGACCGGCAATACGGCGTGGCAGAGTGGAATGGCAAGAGCTTTAATCTTATCGACACCGGTGGATTTGTTCCCGACAGCGTTGATGTTTTTGAAACAGAGATTCGCAAACAGGTTGCCATTGCATTAAACGAAGCCAATGCTATTATTTTTATGTGTGATGCGGCTACGGGCATTACCAATCTCGACGAAGCGATGGCTGATATACTAAGGCAAACTCAAAAGCCGGTTTTCCTTGTGGTGAATAAAGTGGATAACCCCGAGCGTATGTTGTATGCTACGGAGTTTTATAGCATGGGTATCGATCATATTCATTTTTTGTCGAGCATCAGCGGCAGTGGTACGGGCGAACTGCTGGACGATCTCGTACAACTGATCCCGGATAATGAAAAAAATGAAAATGAAGACAAGGACGAGTTGCCTAAAATTGCAATTATTGGACAACCCAACGTAGGCAAATCTTCCTTATTAAATGCACTTACCGGCGAAGAACGGACTATTGTAAGTGAAATTGCAGGCACTACAAGGGACACCATCCACACCCATTATAATTTATTTCAAAAGGAATTTATTCTTATCGACACGGCAGGCATACGGCGAAAAAATAAGGTGGAAGAGGACCTTGAGTTTTATTCGGTGATCAGAGCCATTAAAGCCATGGATGAAGCTGATATTTGTTTGTTGTTATTAGATGCAACCAAAGGCATCACCGCACAGGATGTTAATATTTTCTCCCTCGCCGTTCGCAAGGGAAAAGGGGTGGTGGTGGTGGTTAATAAGTGGGACCTGGCTGAAAAAACAACGCATACGGCAAGAGACTACGAAAAAGAACTGAAACAGCGTTTAGCTCCCTTTACCGATGTGCCTGTGTTATTTATTTCGGTAAAAGATAAACTCCGCATTTTTAAAGTGATTGAGACGGCCTTACAGACTTATGAAAACCGTCGGCGCAAAATACCTACTTCCAGGCTGAATGATATCATGCTGAAGGCAATTGAATCATACCATGCGCCTGTTGTGCGGGGGAATTCAATTAAAATAAAGTACGTAACCCAACTACCCACTGTTGTACCCAGCTTTGCTTTTTTTTGTAACTATCCGGATGACATCAAACAACCGTACAAAAACTATCTCGAAAACCAACTGCGGGCAAACTTCGACTTTAAGGGCGTTCCCGTAAGAATATTTTTCAGGAAGAAATAAAAGCCCTAATTATTACTTTACATTCCGCGTATTACTGTTATTCTCGGCATTTTTAGAGTAGTTGAAACTGCCTTCAGATTTACAGATATCGCCAGCATAAGCACCGCCACATCTCAACTTTTTTGTGTGGATTTGTCCGGTAATAATCTCACTGGTAGTACCCTCGCGTCTTTAGTACCCTCGAATTTCTTGAAACACCGGCTTTAAGCGATAATCAAATCAGCGGTAACATACCCGCTGTGTTAAGTAATAATCTGAATCTTACCTGGCTCGAATCGTCGGGCAAGTGCAACATCAAAACGGTGAGGCAGTACAAAAACTGATCAAGCAATAGAACCAGGTTTATTTGTTGTAGCATTTAACAAAAAACGTGAACAATAAAAATTTCGTTTACCATTCCGCCCTTGCATTCGCAGTTACTGAAAGATCAGCAAAATCTTTTGCGAGGTATTTATAGTGTGCCGTTATCGCAATCATGGCTGCATTATCGGTGCAGTA
>CAYMKT010000075.1:3172-13084 GCA_964391065.1 uncultured Terrimonas sp.
GTCTTAACCCCGCTAAAGCTGAAATCATAGCCCGGTATCTGCGGTTCGGGAAACGAAAACCTTCCCGGGTTTCCATCTTTTGCATATCGGTCAACTAAAGGTCCGCCAGGGTAGGGGAGTCCGAGCAGTTTTGCAGATTTATCAAACGCTTCTCCTGCAGCATCATCAATGGTTTCACCTATCACTTCCAGTTGCATGGGTGATCTGCACAAAACAATCTGGGTATGCCCTCCACTTACCGTTAAACATAAAAAAGGGAATGTTGGTTTGGGATCATCAATTAAATTAGACAATACATGCGCCTGCATGTGGTGTACAGCAATCAACGGTTTGTTTAAAGCCAATGCCAGCGATTTGGCAAATTGCGACCCTACGAGTAGTGATCCAACCAGTCCGGGAGATTGCGTAAAAGCGATGGCATCAATATCTTCCAGCCTGCATTCTGTTGCCTTCAATGCTGCATCAATAACAGGAATGATGTTTTGCATGTGAGCCCTTGAAGCCAGCTCAGGAACTACTCCGCCATACTGTTCATGTATTTTTTGAGTGGCAATAATATTGGAAAGTATCTTCCCATCCAAACAAACACTTGCTGAAGTTTCATCGCACGACGATTCGATTGCAAGGATTGCAATACGGGCAGTATTTTTTTGCATCCGCAAAAATAACGGATTGTTCAGGTATCAAAAAGATCAACAAAAAGCCGCTATGTCAGGGTGCGTAGCTAACAGATTTAATATGAACCGGGAGTGGCGCCGAAACTGAATTATATTTCACGGAATCAACGTTATAGCAGATTGTGACTTTTTGGCCGGCAGCCAGTACAATGTTTTCACTCAATGACGAAGGTTGTAATATCATATTTTGGTTTGTAATTACACCCAGATAACTTCCCGACGAATCGGCTATAAGCTCTACTCTGCCTGAAGCCTGGTTGTTACAAACAAAATCTTCCTTCTCTTTCGAGAATATGAATAAGAGAAAAGAGGTAATGCCAAGGGACACCACGTATAAAAATTTTATCATAGGATAATTTTAATTGGATAGATTTAAAATGTTCCTACCTGAATAACGAAAAACGGGGTGTATTAGTATATGGAGCGTTAACAGTCTTGCTCAAAGTAATCGTATAAAACATTCTATTTTGAACGAATTGCCACTACGGGATCCATTCGCGCAGCAATAGTGGCAGGAATAATACCGGCAAGCAAACCTATAGCTATGCAAATGCTTACCGCAAGCGCCAAAATATTATAGGAGATGTATACATTAAAGTTTAAAGGACCACTTAAGATTTTTGCAAGTAAAAAAACCAGCACCAGGCCAATGGCTCCTCCAATAAAACAAATGAAAGCAGACTCCAAAAGGAATTCGGATAAGATCGTTCTTCTTTTGGCTCCAATTGCTTTCTTCAATCCTATGATCGGTGTTCTTTCCCTTACTGTTACAAACATAATATTGGCAATGCCAAAAGCACCTACCACCAGACTTAATAAGCCGATCAACCATCCGCCCAATTTTATGTTTGCAAATAATTTCGTGATTGCGTCACTGAAATCGCTTACCGCATTCAACGCAAAATCATCTTCCTGCCCGGGACTTAACCTGTGGATTGCCCTGATATTACCACGCAACTCATCTTTAAAAGCTTCGGTGGTAATATTAGGTTTGCCCTGTACCATAATGTTTGGATTTGAATATCGTTCTTCGAAAATACTCCTGTAAAAACGGTAGGAAAGTAAGATGCAATCGTCAAAATTCCATCCGCCCACCAAAAAACTCTTTCCTTGCTTTTTTATTATGCCAACAATATTTATTTTTTTATTCTTTATCGTTACGGTTTCTCCCACAGCCTTTTCTGCCGAGCCGAAAAGCTTGGTGGCATTTTCATATCCAATGATGCCGTTTGCTGATCCTCTATCCATGTCTGAAAGGGTAAGATACCGGCCGTACTGGATCTCAAAAGGTTGAATGGCATTAAAATCTTCCGTTACGCCATATACGGAAACGTTTTGAATCATTTCTTTTCCGTTAATCACATTCTGCCCACCAGCACTTAATGTAAAAGCAATATTTTCAATGGCATCCGTTTTTGCCCTTATAAAACGCATTTCATCGTATTTGGGCTCAGGGCGTTTTACGTACCTCCACCAGGGGTAGTCGCCATCTCCGCCTTCTGAATAATCCCATTTGTCGATATAAATGGTATTGGTACCCAAAGCGTTGATGCCGTCTTTAATATTTCTCTCCAGGCTGTCTACCGTGGTTAACACGCCTATTATGCAAAATATGCCTATAGTAACCCCGAATAAGGAAAGGAAAGTGCGTAACTTATTCCCTTTTAATTCCTGCCAGGCTAAGCGGAAACTGGCAGCCAATATCTTGAGCGTTTTAAGCATATATCAAATTTAATAACATACCGGCGATGTCATTGTAAAAATTGGACAAGCGGATTGCAAGACCTGTTTATAAAAGATTCAATCTGTGACCGGCCTGGTTCAATACCTTAGCTAAATTAAGATTTCTTTTTTCTTGCGGATTTCTTGGGTGGATTGGCCTTCAATTCTTCAATGGTTTGCTGTGCTTCTTCTATGGTAAGATCAGCCGCACGTTCCTGTTGTTCTTTACTCAGTTTGTAGTTGCGGAGCCCCTGCTTCAGGTAGGGTCCGTAAGGGCCGCGTAATACCTGTATTTTCTCCTTTTCAAATACTTTAATGGTCCTTTCTTCTTTCGCTTTTCTTTTTTCAATAACGATAGGGATGGCATCTTCGAGGGGAATGCTGTATGGATCGAATTCTTTGCTTAATGAATAGAATTTTTTATCGTGCGCGATATAAGGACCAAACTTTCCGATACTTACCGTTACGTCGGCATCCTCAAATTTGCCCAATGTTCTGGGCAATTTAAAAAGGTCCATCGCTTCTTCCAAAGAGATGGTTTCAATGCTTTGCGTGGCTTTCAATTTCGCGAAGCGCGGTTTTTCTTCATCTTCAGTGCTGCCAATCTGAACCATTGGCCCATAGCGTCCCATACGTGCTATCACAGGCTTTCCGCTCACCGCATCAACGCCCAGCTCTCTTTCGCCCTTAATCCGTTCTGCGGTTTCAATGGTGTTTTCTACATCCTTTTTAAAGGGCGTATAAAAATCATCCAGCATTTTATTCCACTTCATTTTCCCCTGGGCCACCTCATCAAATTCTTCCTCAATCCTGGCAGTAAAGCCATAGTCCATAATGTCATCAAAATATTGCTTTAAAAAATCTGTTACTACAAGTCCAAGGTCGGTGGGAAAAAGTTTTGATTTTTCCGCTCCCGTTGTTTCCTGTTCCGCCAGTTTGGTTATTTTATCAGACTTCAGTAACAGTATTCGGTAATCTCTTTTTACCCCTTCTTTGTCTCTTTTTTCTACATAACCTCTCTTTAAGATAGTGGAAATCGTAGGTGCATAAGTAGAGGGGCGTCCAATGCCCAGTTCTTCCAGCTTTTTAACAAGAGAAGCTTCCGTGAAGCGAGGTGCAGCTCTTGAAAACCGCTCAACAGCTTTCATTTCCCTAAACGCCAGTATTTGATTTACGACAAGGGGCGGAAGCATGCCTTCGGTGTTTTCTTCCTCATTGATGTCCTCTTCATCCCTGTCTTCGCGATATACTTTCAAAAATCCTTCAAACTTCAGCACTTCCCCCTGAGCGCTAAGGTCTTCTTTGTTGGTGGAGATATTGATCTTCGCCGTTGTTTTTTCAAGTTCCGCATCTGCCATTTGGCTCGCCATAGAGCGTTTCCAAACCAGTTCATATAGTTTACGGCAGTCAGCATCTTCAACAGAAAGCCTTTCCATATCTGTAGGCCGTATGGCTTCGTGGGCTTCCTGTGCCGATTCGTTTTTGTTTTTATATTTACGAACCTGCACGTATTCTCCGCCAAATTGTGCCTTAATTTTTGCGGTAATATCGGTCACCGCAGTATCACTGAGGTTTACACTATCGGTTCGCATATAGGTAATAAACCCGTTTTCGTATAACTTTTGTGCCAGCAACATGGTTCTGCTTACAGAGTAACCTAATTTCCTGGAAGCTTCCTGTTGCAGGGTTGAGGTTGTAAACGGGGCTGCAGGAGATTTTTTAGCGGGTTTAATCTGTATATCCCTAACGGTGTAGGCAGCGCCAACGCAACTTTGCAGAAAACCAAGCGCATCAGCTTCACCAGTATAGCGGTTGCCATCGGCTTTAAACGTTACGGCTTTATTGCTGATATCCCTCGCTTCGAATAAGGCTTCTACCTTAAATGTACTGATGCTTTTAAAAGCATTAATTTCTCTTTCCCTTTCAGCGATTAGTCTTACCGCTACACTTTGCACCCTCCCGGCGCTCAGATTGTTGCGCATGCTCATTTTCCGCCAAAGCACCGGAGACAGTTCAAATCCAACAATCCTGTCCAGGATGCGGCGCGCCTGCTGGGCATTTACCAGGTTCATATCTAAAGAGCGTGGCGATTTAACTGCAGATAATATGGCCGGGCGGGTTATTTCATGAAAAACAATTCGTTTTGTTTTTGCAGGATCGAGCCCGAGTACCTCGCATAAGTGCCAGCTTATAGCTTCTCCTTCACGGTCCTCATCCGTTGCCAACCAAACTTCTTTACTTTTTTTAGACAGACTTTTTAATTCTTTAACCACTTTCTCTTTCCCTTCAGGAATAATATAACGGGGCTCAAACTGATTATTTACATCAATCCCCATATCATTCTTCTCTAAATCGCGGATATGACCATAGCAGCTTTTAACCTCAAAGTCTTCACCGAGTATCTTTTCTATCGTTTTTGCTTTTGCCGGAGACTCAACTATCAATAAATTCTTTGCCATGGTATTGCTTAAACCCGATGATTAAAATAAATAGTATACTAAATGATTTATGGATTGCCGCGGTATGGTAGAGCTATTCCTTTTCAATGCCAATAACCCTTTTTTTCAATGGTTTATAAAGGTAAATGGCAGCCCATCCCGTACACTGGCTCTCCTGATAAATTGATGCAATATTAAAGTAAACCATCAAAAAACAAAAAAGGGCTTTTTACAAAAATCGAAGGATATGGTTTACAGTGTGTTTATCGCGGTATATTTTACTGTGCCCCAGTCCGTTTGAAATTACAAATGTAATATTAGGGTGATGATCAGCTTTAACCTTCTCTGCATCACTCAGCGGAGTGATGGCATCATCTTTATCGTGTAACCACAAGATGTTTGCTTTAATATTTTTTTTGGGGGCGGGATGGTTCCACCGGTACCCGGAAATACACAGGCCATTTACACTCAGGCGAATTGATTTTGCTTTTTTTATTGTTGCAGAAGGGCTCTGTGGTGGCTTGCGCCTGGGCCTGCAAAATAAGACAAGCGCTTCGGCTGCGGCTTTTTGGGGGGATACAAATGCTATGAGTTTTAATCTGATCCTTAAAGACGTGAGTGCAATTTTGTGCTTCAATTTCATTAGTCCGTGAATATCAACAGCAAACCGCAAAACTAAAGAAGTTTAACGCTAAATTGCGATTATGAAAATTGTAATCATAGGTACGGGAAATGTAGCTACCGTATTAGGCCGCAAAATTATTCAATCCAGGCACCAGGTAATCCAGGTGGCCGGACGTGATGCCCGGCGCGCAAAGAAATTGGGGAACGCATTGAATAGCCCATCCACCGGCCGGTTTTCCGAAATAATCGAAGATGCCGATATATATATTATAGCAATATCCGACACCGCGCTTGAAGGTATTGCACAGTGGTTTCCGTTTAAAAAGCAAGGTATAGTATTACATACTGCCGGCTCCGTAAGTAAGGATGTTTTAAAAAGCGTAGCCACGCGGTATGGGGTATTATATCCTTTACAAAGCCTGCGGAGTGACCGGCAAGGCATTCCCGAAATACCTTTATTAATAGATGCGAATACTCCCGGCGCCTTTCAACAGATAGAAGCGTTTGCTTTTTCTCTTTCAGATAAAGTACAATACGCGGATGACGGGCTAAGAATGAAATTACATGCAGGCGCGGTGATGGTGAATAACTTTACCAACTATATCTACATACTTGTACAGGATTTTTGCACAAAAGAAGGAATTGATTTTTCTCTTTTACAACCGCTCATGCTGGAAACGGTTATTAGAATGGAGCAGTACCCTCCGGCACTCATGCAAACCGGCCCGGCCGTACGGAATGATAGGGCAACAATAGACAAGCATTTGCATTTATTGCAAACCTACCCGGTTCTTGCAAAACTATATGGTCAATTATCCGAAAGTATTATCCATTATTATCATGAGCGGGAACAAAATGCGTAGGGGTAGGGTTGCCGGGTGAACCCACGTCACTAATTTAATATTTCAGAATGTATGTAACCGCGTTTAACTTCGCGGCATGAAACTGGCTGGAGCATTTTTGAGGCTTATCAGGTATCCTAATCTTATATTCATTGCTATTACGCAATTGTTGTTTTATTTTACCATTCTTTATCCTGCCAGCCATCCCGATATTTTTTTTAAGGATGAATTCAGCTTATTGCTTTTGCTTGCGGCTTCCTCGGTTTGTATTGCCGCGGGAGGCTACGTGATTAATGATTACTTTGATTTAAATATCGACCAGGTCAATAAGCCCAACCGTATTGTAGTAGAAAAACATATTCACCGTCGCTGGGCCATTATCTGGCACTGGATATTTTCAACAGCAGGTGTGGTAATGGGGTTTTATATTTCATTTGTAACCCATAACTGGCTCATTGGTTTTTCGAATGTAATATGTGTATTGCTGCTATGGGTATATTCCACCACATTCAAAAAAAGATTGCTGTCGGGCAATATCATTATTTCCCTGCTAACCTCCTGGGTGGTTCTGGTGGTTTTCTTTTTTGTTGATTATTTTCCTTCTAACATCATACCTGGCTGGCAGATGCCCGCCGCTATGGACGAACAGGTGCATCGGAAGGTAATGCGGTTGGCTTTCCTGTACGGGGGGTTCGCTTTTATTATTTCCCTTATCCGTGAAGTAATAAAAGACCTCGAAGATATGGAGGGTGATGCCCGCTATGGGTGCAAAACGATGCCTATTGTATGGGGTGTGCCTGTGGCGAAAGTGTTTACCGGGGTTTGGCTGATGGTATTAACAGGCGCCCTGCTGTCTATCCAATTCTATGCGATGTATTTAGGTTGGTGGTGGAGCATTTTGTATTGTACAGTATTGATCATTTTTCCGCTATTGTGGATTACAAGAAAACTATACGTTGCCCTCACTGCATCCGACTATGGTCAACTGAGCCGTTCAGTTAAATTTGTTATGCTTACAGGCATCTTGTCTATGTTTTTCTTTAAACTATACCACACATGAGAAAAATGGTGCTTGCTTCAGGCTCTCCCAGGCGTAAACAATTATTGGAATGGGCGGAGGTTGAATTTGATATTATTGTTGAGGCTACCAGCGAAAGTTTTCCGGAAACGCTTACTCCTTCGGAAGCGGCAATTTATATTGCCCGGCAAAAGGCGCTCGCCGTGAAGGGCGGGCACATCTATCAACGGTACGAGCAGCAGGTACCTGTGCTGGCTGCCGATACGATTGTGGTTTGTGAAGATCAAATTATTGGAAAGCCTGTCGATAAGAACGATGCCACTCGCATACTGAAAACGCTCTCGGGTAAAAAGCACCTGGTGATTACAGGGGTGGTAATTTTGGATGGTACCGAGGAAAAAGTATTTGCCGATATTACCGAAGTATGGTTTCATGAATTAACCCACGAACAGATCGTTTTTTATGTGGAACGTTATAAACCATACGATAAAGCAGGCGCTTACGCCATTCAGGAGTGGATTGGCGTAGTGGGTATACAACGCATTAACGGCGATTTTTACAATGTAATGGGTTTACCTGTTAGCAGGGTAGTACGGGCATTGGAAGGTTTGGAACCTCTTTAGCCGTCAACCCAACCTGGGAGTTGAGGTTAAGCCATTGTACACAGGCAGCATTGTTTGGTTCCTGCCTTCGTTTTTCGAATTTACAGCTTTGGGTTTTTATTTATTTGGTTCTTGTTATTTGAGTTTTGACTTTTTCCTTCGTATCTTACTTTTCTAACACCATTCATACGCATAACCTATGACCGAGCGCCTGCTTCAGTTCATCTGGCAGATGCAGTATTTTAACAATACTGGCCTGCGAACAACCTGCAATGAATCGCTGCAGGTTATTCATCCCGGATATTTAAATACCAACCAGGGCCCCGATTTCCAGGAAAGCAGTATCAGAATCGATACCACCACCTGGGTGGGTAACATCGAATTGCATGTAAAGGCTTCGGATTGGAAGCTGCATCGGCATGATGATGACAAAAATTACAGGAACATTATCCTTCACGTGGTGTGGGAAAATGATTTCACTGTAAAAGATGCGTCAGGAAATGATATGCCTGTGCTGGTTTTACAGGATAAGGTGTCGAAATTACTGCTGCATCGTTTTGAAGAATTGATGAATACCCAAAGCCGTATTCCATGCGGCAGCAGTTTAAGCGTAGTGCCCGGCATCGTTTGGAGCAGTTGGAGAACAAGACTGGTTGCAGAACGACTGGAACGACGAACGCATGTGATTGAAAATTATTTGAAGGACACCAAAAGTCATTGGGAAGAAGTATTTTGGTGGATGTTGGCCGCCAACTTCGGCATTACGGTAAACACCAATGCATTTGAAGCCATCGCCCACTCTTTACCTGTAAGTGTGCTGGCGAAGCATAAATGCCAGATTCACCAGTTGGAGGCTTTTTTATTAGGGCAGGCAGGGTTGCTGGATGCAGATTTCGAAGAGCATTACCCAATCATGCTTAAAAAAGAATACCTCTTTTATCAAAAGAAATATCGCCTGAAAAGGATCCAGGAACCTGTTTATTTCCTGCGGATGCGGCCGCGCAATTTTCCTACTATACGATTGGCTCAACTGGCTATGCTGATACATCAGTCAAACCATCTTTTTTCTAAGGTAAAATCAACTGATCAACTCCCGGAGGTAAAAAAATTGTTGCAGGTAACGCCCAATGACTATTGGCACAATCACTACCGGTTGGACGAATTATCCGCTTTCAAAGAAAAAAAACTGGGCAGGCAAATGGTCGACAATATTATCGTTAATACTATTGTTCCGATGGTATTTGCGTACGGACATTTGCAGCACGAACACACATATAAGGAAAAAGCAATACAGTGGCTGGAAGATACCATTGCCGAACAGAATGTGTTTACCAGGCAATGGGCGGCACTTGGAGTAAATAGTAATTCGGCCCACGATTCCCAGGCCATGATTGAATTAAGCAAAACCTATTGCCAAAATAAAAATTGTTTAAAATGCGCGATAGGTTGCGCTATATTAAAGCGTTCGGGTAGTTGATTACACGAGTGCTTTCTTCCAATTGAACGCTATGTTCACGGAAATGCCGGGATGTATGCTATAAAAAACCGGGCAGGTATGAGCTGCCTTTTCTAATATGGTTTGTTCTTTTTCTGTGGCTTTAAAGTGAGATGGGAAATGAAATGTTAAATTTATGCCGGCTATTCTCCTCGGATCAGTTGCCATTATTTTTTCAATCTCCACTTTTACCCCTTCCAGTTCAACCTGCATATCCCTGGCTTTAATTCCCATAATAGTAAGCATGCAACTTGCCAGCGCTGTGGCAACAAGGTCCGATGGTGAAAAACGTTCTCCTTTGCCGTTGTTATCCGGCGGCGCGTCTGTTTCAATAACGGTACCTGATTTTATGTGCGTGCAAACCGTACGGAGATTTCCTTCGTAGACTACTGTTGAAGTCATTGTATTATTTTTGTCTAAATTTACGTTTAAAGAACAATAAAATATTCCAGGTGAAAAAAATCATTGCAGGTATTCTATGCATTTTCATAACC